>JALGZG010000316.1 GCA_025782345.1 bacterium
CTTGTTTCTTGCGAAGAGCCACCGGCGGCTGGGTCTGACCACGGTGCTGATTCGCGGAGTCGAGCTTCATGGGTGTTCCGGCTTCTTTCGAGCGCGCAGGCTTCGTGGAGTGCGCCCGTCCGTCCGAGGCCAAGGTCGTGATGAGATATCACATCATGTGAGCGGGGCGAGAGACAGGTTTCGCAAGCGCGGGAGATATCGCGCCCGTGTGCGAGGAGAAGCACAGTGACGGCCAAATCCGCACACAATTCCCACGGCATTGGCAGACCGTGGCTGGCGCTCTGCTTCTGTCTCACCGTTCACGTCGCAGAAGAAGCGTTCACCGGCTTCCTGCCTTTCTACAGCGACGCGACGCGCGCGGTCAGCGAGCTCTTCCCGTACGTCACGTCGCCGTCGCTCGTTCTGGCCGCGTCGATGTGGCTGAGCGTCGCGTTCGTTGCTATACTCACGGCGCTCCTACCTTTCGCATACCGCGGAGCGAGCTGGATGCGCGTCGCCACCATCGGCGTCGCCCTGATAGCCTTGGCCAATGTCTCCGGCCATATCGGGGGCTCGCTACTGGTGGGGAGCGCGCTGCCCGGTGTCTACACGACACCGCTTCTGGCCGTGGTCGGGGTCTACGCGCTCGTCTCCGCCTGGCGCTGGAACCCTGGCAAGCTGGAGGCGCGCGAGGCCTGAGGTCGGGCATAGCCGAAGCGATACCAAGTCAACACGTGTAGTTCGTAGACCCTACAAAGGGAGGGAGCTCATGCGCGTTCTGTTTGCGGTGATCCTGGCCGCCGTCATTCTCACCGCACTGGCACCGTCGCCTGCCCAGGCCCGCTTTGGTGCGGGGCTCATGGTGGGTGAGCCAACTGGGTTCACGTTCAAGTGGTGGCAGGATGAAAGCACGGCCGTGAACGCAGCGACCGGATGGTCGCTGGGCGACGGTCATTTCTACGCCCACGGCGACTACGTGTGGCACCGCGTGGCTTGGTGGCAGCGCCCCGGTCTACTACGGCATCGGAGCGCGGCTCCTCCTGGGCGACGGCAAGGACAAGGTAGGCGTGCGCATTCCTCTCGGGGTCAACTACACGTTCGAGGACGGGCGCTTCGACGTCTTCGTGGAGATCGCCCCGATCTTCAACGTGATACCCGAGACCAGCTTCGGCCTGAGCGGTGGCGTGGGAGCGAGGTTCTACTTCTGACGGACTCCGCGGAGTCCCGCGAGTGACTGCTCGGATCCCCGATTTCAGGGCCGCGGCTGAGCGTTCGCAGCGACGCCTGGGGCGCGACGGCGCCGCGCGGCTGCTCGACGCGGGCCGCGCGTGGAACCTCGCGCCTGTCCTGGAGGGTGGTGGAGCTGTTATCTTCCCGCACGTCTCGCTCGAGGTGTGCGGACACCACACGGCAGCTGCCGTGCACGCGTGCCTGGACAGCGGCGCGGACCGGGTCCTGGTGCTCGGTGTGCTTCATGCGCTCACCGACGAACTCGAACAGGCTCGGGTGCGAGTGGCGGACGGTGGTGATCCATCCACGGAGGACTCGTGGGGAATCCAGGGTCCGTTCCTATCCGGGCGGACCGACTGGACCCGGGAGTTCTCACTGTCGAACTTCCTTTTCCTGTGGCACGAGGAGACCACACGCCGCGGTATTGAGGGCCCCGAACTAACTCTGCGTTATCCCTACCTGGCCGGCGGACGCCCTGGTGACCTGCCCGGCATCGAGGAGCTCGAGCACGTCACCCGAGGCTCAGTGGTCGTGGCGACCGCCGACCCGTTCCATCACGGGATCGGATACGGGGACACCGCCGACGAGGCGCTGAGCCCAGAGGCCGGTGGTCTGGAACTGGCTCGCCGGCGCATCGAAGAGGGCCTGGCGCTGCTCGGCGACGGCGACCACTGGGGCTACAATCGCCACTGCGTGGATGCCAAGAGCGACGCCCGCGACGTGGGCCAGGTTCTCAGGCATCTTCTGGGTCCGGTGAGCGGACGCGTGCTGGACATCGTTGCCGACGACATGTCCGGGCCTTACAATGCTCCCTCTCCGACCTGGGTGGCGGGCGCCTTGATCGAGCTCGCCTCCCAGACGCCGCACTATTGACACACTGACTCACCTGTGCTACAATTACTACTGAGAGAAGTCACCTCAGGCGGCGGCATGCATGCTTCCAGTTGTTGGGGGGACGACAGACGGCGGTAGTTCGCCGTCGCATTATGGCCGGCTAACGCCCGATATCGGGGGAGCAGCCCCGAAGCCAACGGAATGAAACAGAGACATCCCGTTGTCACAGTCGCGTTGGCAAGAGCCCCCTTTCGCGGCGTGGCCGGCCAACTCTCATTCTCTCGGGGGATTGCCCGCGGCGATCCGGTAGATGACCGGAGCCCGGCTAGACTTCGAGTTCCGAAGCCGCTGGCACGCACGGCGGCGCTCGAGGGAGTCGGATGGCCCGTCAGGTGGCGGGGCTCGACTGCAACGAGCTTGGTTTGAGGGCGGGGACGACCCCCGCCCTCTGCCGTGTACGCGCGCTTCGGGCCGTTCTGCGCGCCCGGCGCCCTGCCCCTTCGCCGTGCGAGAGCTCCGCGAATCGTCTTGCCCACGTGCACGCGGCTCTGCTAGCATCCTCTTGTTGCGGCCCGGCCGTCTGCGGACCCAGGCGCATCGCGGGATGTTGTAACTCCTCATCAGGCCCCAGGCTAGAGGGACACGCCCGGCTCGCCGGGCGCCAGACGGGAGCGGCGCCAGTGAGCGGAGATGTCAAGATCCTCGCGAAGAACAAGCGAGCCCGGCACGACTATCATGTCGTCGATTCGATAGAGACAGGTATCGTGCTCAAGGGCACGGAAGTCAAGTCGGTGCGCCTTGGGAAAGTGCAGTTGGTCGACAGCTTCGTCAGGATCGAGGACGGGGAACTGTTCCTTCACGGCGCCCACATCAGTCCGTACGAGCAGGGAAATCGCTTCAACGTCGATCCGAGGCGGCGCCGCAAGCTTCTCGCCCACAAGACCGAGATACACCGCCTGCACCGTCAGGTGCTGGAGAAGGGAATGACGCTCATCCCGCTCGCGGCGTACCTAAAGCGGGGGAGAGTGAAGATCGAAGTTGGGATCTGTCGCGGCAAGAAGACATACGACAAGCGCCAAACGCTCCGCGAGAAGGACGCCACGCGCGACGTGGAGCGGGAACTCAAGCGCAGCGGACGTGGAGACGAGGATCGGGAATGAGTAGGGCACCGCGCACAGTCGTAGTGGCCGTTGTCGGTTTGGTGACCGCGCTTCTCTGCTGCACCTCCGCATTCGGTGACGTGTTCTCGGTCGCCCTCGATGACGGACGCACCGAGCACGTCGAGACAGCGAGGATCGACGGCGCCTGGTACTTCCGACTCGCCGATCTTGCTCGAGCCGCTGGGGCGTCCCGTCACTGGAATCCCCGGACATCGAAGATGTCTCTGGCCGTGGGGATTCACAGGATCTCCATGGCGTCGGACAGCCAGTTCGTTGCGCTGGACGGGGAACCCATCAACGTACACAGATCCGTGGCGATGAAGAATGGCGAGTACTGGGTGCCGGTCCACTTCCTGACCCGCGTCCTGGGGCTCGCGGTCAACTCCGAGATCACGGTGGATGAGGTCGGCTCGGCGATCTCCGTCGTGAAGCTCGGTGCGGTCGTCATGTCGGTGGAACTTGAGGAGAGGCCCGGCGGGACGGCCGCCGTCATGGCTCTGAACGACAGGGCGGAGTTCGCCATCAGCAGTAGAGAGAGGGGTCGCATAGATTTCTTCCTGCCCGGCGCGGCTCTTCTCGACTCGCTCGACGTTCTCGATGGCGTCGGACTCGTTTCATCGGTTGTGCTTACGGAGTCCGAAGCCGGCGTGAACGCCATCGTGCGTGTCGCGCCGTCCGCGACGGCCTACGACGCGCAGATGCACACCAATCCGCCGAGGCTGGAAGTCATCGTGGTGGCGGAACGTGAGCAGTCGGTGCCCTCGCCTCTACTCAGGGGCACGAAGGATCTGCTCGGCAGGGGTGCAAGTCCGTTCGAGGCGCTGGACGACGGTGTCGCGACGGTGATGATCGACCCGGGACACGGCGGCGCGGACAGCGGGTATGCGGGTCTTGCGGGTCTTCTGGAGAAGGACGTGACACTCGCGATCGCCGATGAGGTCGCGCGGAACCTGCGGCGCGAAGGGTTCTACGTGTTCATGACGCGGAGCCTGGATTCCCGAGTGCCGCTGAAGAGGCGGGCGGAGATCGCTAACCTCGCGGGAGCGGACATCTTCGTCAGCATCCACTGCGGGGCGTGGCACTCGGCTGCCGCCAGCGGATTCCGGGTGTCGTACTACGTTCCCACGCCGGACGATGTTGTTGATAAGAGCAGTGCCGGAACAAGAGGGCTGCGACGTGGGTCGCGTGGAGTTCGACGCGGAGGGATTGGAGAGCTCCGATGGAGTGGACAGCAGGAGAACCTGACTGACGAGAGCAGAGCGCTGGCGCGGGCCGTGCGCGGCCATATGTCCGGGGCGTTGCCGAACTACGACCGGGGCGTGGGGGGCGCAAGTCTGGCCGTTCTGGCAGGCTGTGCGATGCCGGCGATACTTGTGGAGGCGGGCTTCATCACGAACGCTTCCGACGCGGCGCTTCTGGCCGACCCGGATTTCCGGGAGGACGTTGCGAGAGCCATCGCTCGCGGAGTGGCCGAATACGGCGATTCGTCCAGGGGGAGGAACCAGTGAGTCTCATGCGCGCCAAGCTGATTGCTCTGGTGGTTGTGCTGGCCGCGGTCGCGGTCGTTGTCACGCTCTGCATGAAAGAGCCCGACGAGCGGCTGCCGGACGAGGGAGCCGCCGTGGAGGAACTCGGAGATGGCGTTCAGTCGGTGCGTCTTGCCTTCTCCAGTAGAGGCGCGGGCCGGACCATAGAGGAGCGGAGAGAGATCGTCGTCATGGAGGATTCTGCCAGCCGAGCTCGCAGGATCATGGAGGAGCTGGCGGCCGGTCCGACCGGAACCGACGCTGACGGGACGATACCCGACGGCACCCGGGTTCTCTCGGTGTTCTTCGATGGGACCGGGGCGGCTTTCGTCGACTTCAGCAGAGAGTTCGTTGACAATCATCCGGGCGGTTCTGCCGGTGAGCTCTTCACCATTCGCTCCGTTGTGAAGACGCTCGCGCTCAACTTCCCTGACGTGCAGCGAGTGAGCATTCTGGTCGAGGGCGAGGAACTGGAGACCATCGCCGGGCACATCGACGCGAGCGTTCCATTCCCTGTTGAGCAGTACCGCTGAGGCGGGCCACCTCAACGCCGCCGATTCGGCCACCCGGCGGGAGGAATAGGAGAGACGAATAGTGAGCGATGCCACGTCCAGTCCGATAGGTGTGTTCGACTCCGGCATAGGTGGTCTGACGGTCGTGGCTGAGATCATGCGGCAGCTTCCCGACGAGCAGATCGTATACTTCGGGGACACCGCGCGCCTGCCGTACGGCCCCAAGTCGAACGAGACGGTGACACAGTTTGCCATTCAGGACGCCGAGTTCCTTCTGGAACACGGGGTCAAGAGCATCGTCGTCGCGTGCAACACTGCGTCTTCCGTTGCGATGGACGCGCTGGTGTCACGATACGAGATTCCGGTCATCGGCGTGATCGAACCCGGTGCGCTCGCAGCCGTGTCGTCCACTCTCTCCGGTAAGATCGGTGTCATCGGCACCGAGGGCACGATTTCGAGCGGCGCCTATCGCAAGGCCATCAGCAAGCTCGATAGAGACATCGAGGTTCTGGAGACCAGCTGTCCGCTGTTCGTCCCACTGGCCGAAGAGGGTTGGACCGACCGCGAGGTCACTCTGGTGATAGCCCACGAGTACCTGACCCCGCTCCGCGACGCGGCCGTTGACGTCGTCGTTCTCGCGTGCACGCACTACCCCATTCTGAAACAGACCATCGCCAAGGTGTTCGGGCCCTCGGTCAGGCTGATCGATTCGGCGGAGGAGACCGCCAAAGAAGTGGCCGATCGTCTGGCGGGACTTGGGCTGGCACGCCAGGGCGGACCGCGCGCCGAGCACAAGTTCTTTGTCAGCGACGTTCCCCATCGTTTCCGGGAGCAGGCCGAGCGGTTCCTCGGAGCGCCGCTACCGGAAGTCAATGTCGTTACTGTCGATGAGACGACGCGCTCGGGCGGGTGATCCTCCGAGCAGCCGTGAAACCCACGTTCGCGACGGAGCCCTCGATGATCTCCGTGGTCCTCGCCACTCGTAACAGATACAAGGTCGAAGAACTCTCGGCGATGCTGAGCGAGCTTCCTCTGAAGATACTGTCGTTCCACGATTTCCCGGACATGCCCGATGTTGTGGAGGACGGCGGTACGCTGGAAGAGAACGCGATCAAGAAGGCGAGCGCGGTCGCGTCCTTCACGGGACTGCCGTCCTTGGCCGACGACACGGGTCTCGAGGTGGAGGCGCTGGACGGGGCGCCGGGCGTCCGTTCGGCGCGTTTCGCGGGGGAGCCGCCGAACTGGGAGGAGAACAACCGCAAGCTGCTCTCGGACCTCAACGGGATTGTGGGGTCCGCCAGGGCGGCCGCGTTCAGGTGTGTCGTCGCGCTCGCAGTGCCGGGTGGAGGAGTGAGAACGGTCGAGGGAGTGACGCGCGGGGTGATCCTCGAGGCGCCCAGGGGGGAGGGTGGGTTCGGCTACGACCCCCTGTTTCTGCCGGAGGGGCATGACCTCGCGTACGCGGAGATGCGCCCGGACAGGAAGAACGCCGTAAGTCACCGAGGGAAAGCGATTAAGGCCGCACGAGGCCTCGTAATGGCGCTCATGGGCGACGGATAGCGACTCTTGACACCGGCAGTTGCCTGCGGTGTGCCGCGCAGACCCGCGCGCCCCACGTAGGCTCACTAACACCGCTTACAACAACACGTTAGCCGATTTCTTGGGCGTGCCGGGCTTCTGGCTTGCGGCATGCCCGGCGTCGTGCTACACTACCTGTGTTGCACCTCTGACGTGATCCCCTGAGGGCACAGATTGGCCGACTCGGCTTTCTCTGGAAGGCTGGGTCTTCCATGTGGCCGCGGACCTCCCATTGGGCCGCGGCCACACTACTTCTCTGCACATCCACTCACGGCAGACCTCCCACACTGAGCGAATCCTGTAACCTACTGTCGAGCAATTGCTTACAGCTCATCTGGGGCACTGCATGCAACCCTCAGATGGAGTAAGCATCGAATATGATACGAGTATGATTTCGAGGACGTGTATATCGTGCTGCATGGGTGGGCGGGGGCTGCAGCACACTGTCCGGAGCGACGGGCGAGCGGTGCGATGCCCCACAGGGCTGGGGGAGGTGACCCGATGGCCGGGTCAGGCAGCTGGAGGAGACGAGTGAACCGCATGTCGACATCTGCCGTGGCACTAGCACTGTGTGGCTGCCTGCTGCTGGCGGGTCGTGCAACGGCTGCCGACGGGTCAGACGGGTTCACGGAGAGCACTACCCTCGCGGAGTACCTGCGGGCGGCTGAGCGACTGAGTCCGTCGATCTCCGGCGCGCGGTCGGGACACGAGGCGGCTCTGGCTGGAGTGGAGCGGGTCGGGTGGCTGCCCGATCCGACGGTCAGCTACGGTCACTACTTCGAGGAGGTGGAGACTCGCGTCGGCCCTCAGACGCACAGGGTTGGCGTCCGACAGAGGCTGCCGTGGTTCGGCAAGCTGTTTGTGGCGAGGGACGCGGCGGGTGAGCGCGCGGCGGCCGCGAGTGAGCGGCTGAGGGCGACGCGCCTCGATGTCGCGGCTGGTGTGACGCGGGCGTTTGCTGACTACGCGTACCTCGCGGAGGCGGTGAGTGTGACGAAGGAACGGCACGTCCTGCTGGCGTCCCTGGAGGAGGTTACCCGGACGAGATACGCGACCGGTGAGGCATCCTACGGTGAGCTGATGAAAGCGCAGATCAGCGCCGCGAGAGTCGAGGACGCGCTCGCGTCGATTCGGGGGAGACGAGCCCCGGCGTCCTCGGGCCTGGCGGCGGCGGTCGGTCTCAGTGACGACGCGATGCTGCCGTGGCCCAATGCTATCCCCGACGCAAGCGTGCCGGTGACAAGCGGCGCGCTCGAGCTACTCGAGGAGCGTGGTCCGGACATTCTGGCACTGGAACATGAGGTAGAGGCCGCGCGACATGGCAGGCGACTGGCGGGGCAGGCGTTCGTGCCCGATCTCACGCTGGGAGTGGACTACATCGCAACGGACGACGCCCGAATGCCGGTCGACGAGAGCGGGAAGGACGCGCTGATCGGGACGGCGTCGGTCAGCGTGCCCCTGTGGTTCGGGAAGCACACGGCGGCTGTACGTCAGGCGGAGGCGGTGCTCGAGGCCATGGAGCGCCAGGTGGAGCAGCTAACACACGACCTGAGAGCGGAGGTCAGAAGGTCGGTCTTTGAACTCGAGGACACCGCGAGAAAGGTAGTGTTGTACCGGGACCGTCTGATCCCGGCCGCTGTGCAGTCCGTCGAGGCGACCGAGGCGTCGTATCGCGCCGGCGGGGCGGATTTCGACGCGCTTGTCGCCGCGCACGAGGTGGCGCTCGAGTTCGAGCTGGCGCTGGCTCGCGCTCGTGCGGACCTGCTGGTGAACACGGCGGAGCTCGCAAGGCTGACGGGCGATGATGGTCATGAGAGCGACGGGGACCGGGACGATGACGGTTCGACACCCCGCCGCGAGTAGGCGGGAGGAGACACTCAAAATGAGGTTCGAGCGTATCAACATGAGGTGGCGGAGCTTGCTGCTTGGTGCGGCACTGCTTGCAGTCGCTCTCCTGGTTCTGTCCTGCGGTGGCGAGACAGTGCCGGAGGAGGAGCACGGCCACACCGAGTCTCAGGCGTCTGTATGGACGTGTTCGATGCATCCTCAGGTCCGGAGCGACGGGCCTGGCGACTGCCCGCTCTGCGGCATGGATCTCATTCCGGTTGAGGAGGAGGCGCCGGCGGAGGAGGTCTCCGGCCGAAGTCTGACGGTCAGTGAGTCCGGGCGGAAGCTGATGGAGATAGAGACGGCGCGCGTGATGCGGATGGCCGTCGCGGAGGACGTAGCGCTCGTGGGGAAGGTCACGTACGACGAGGGTCGTGTGTCGCGGATCTCCGCGTGGGTGCCGGGCAGGATCGAGAAGCTCCACGTCGACTACGTGGGATACGAAGTACGCGCCGGCGCGCCGATGGTCGATCTCTACGGTCCCGAGCTCGTGGCCGCTCAGGAGGAACTCATTCACTCGCACAATGCCTACCGCGAGGCTCAGGCGGGCGGTGACGAGCGACTTGTCGGATCGACGGGTGAGGTGGTTCAGGCGGTGCGCGAACGGCTCCGCCTGTGGGGCCTCTCCGAGGCACAGATCGCTGAGATAGAGACCTGGGGAACTGCCGAGCCTCGCCTGTCCATCCCGGCTCCGATCAGCGGCACCGTCGTCGAGAAGAACGTGACGGAGGGAGCGTACGTCACGACCGGGCAGATGCTCTTTACCATCGCAGACCTCTCTGTGGTCTGGATCGAGCTCTCCGCCTACGAGTCCGACCTGGCTCTGCTTGCTCCGGGCCAGCCGGTACAGTTCACCGTGGAGGCCGTGCCCGGCCGCACGTTCACCGGCGTTCTGTCGTTCGTCGAGCCCATCGTCAATTCCGTCACCCGGACCGTCGCTGTGAGAGCCGAGGTCCAGAACGCGGACCGACTCCTCATGCCCGGCATGTTCGTCCGCGCCGACGTCAAGGCGGACGCGCACGGGCACGGAGGTGGCGCTCCACTCGTCATCCCAGCGAGCGCGCCACTCCTCACGGGGAAGAGGGCCGTCGTCTATGTAGAGCTGGAGGACGCCGACGCGCCCACGTTCGAGGGACGCGAGGTCACGCTGGGGCCACGGGCAGGAGATTTCTACGTCGTGGTAGAAGGACTCGCTGAAGGCGAGCGCGTCGTGACCGAGGGCGCCTTCAAGCTGGACAGCGCGCTGCAGATCCGCGCCAAGCCGAGCATGATGAGCCCCGACGCAGGTGACGGACAGAGCTCGAGGCCTCCCGCGAGCGGCGCGGGCCACCACCACTAGCAGATGCCCAACGGGGCAGGACGCGGCAGTCAAATGGCCGGTAGGAACGACAACAGTCACTTCGAGGAATCGTCGCCGCTGAACGCGATGATCGGCTTCTGTCTCAGGAACAAGCCGGTGGTCGCGCTCCTCGTCGTGCTCGTGATCGCGTGGGGTCTCATCGTCGCTCCGTTCGACTGGGATCTCGGGGGGCTTCCGCGCGATCCTGTGCCCGTCGATGCGATCCCCGACATCGGTGAGAACCAGCAGATAGTCTTCACCGAGTGGATGGGCCGCTCGCCTCAGGACGTCGAGGACCAGATAACCTATCCGCTGACCGTGTCTCTGCTTGGCATGCCCGGGGTCAAGACGGTCCGCAGCTACTCGTTCTTCGGTTTCTCCTCCATATACGTGATCTTCGAGGACGACGTTGATTTCTACTGGTCGCGAAGCCGCGTCCTCGAGAAGCTCGCCAGTCTGCCTCCCAACACGCTGCCGAACGACGTCCGGCCGATGCTCGGTCCCGACGCGACCGCCCTCGGACAGGTCTACTGGTACACGCTCGAGGGGCGCGACGAGAACGGTGACCCTGCAGGCGGGTGGGACCCACAGGAGCTCCGCTCGATCCAGGACTGGTACGTCCGCTACGCGCTGATGTCGGCCAGGGGTGTCTCCGAGGTGGCCTCCATCGGTGGGTTCGTTCGTGAGTATCAGATCGACGTCGACCCGCTGGCACTGCATGCGCGCGGCGTGACCCTGGAGCAGCTCGTCAACGCCGTCCGCATGTCGAACATCGACGTCGGCGCGCGCACCATAGAGGTCAACCGCGTGGAGTACGTCGTACGCGGCCTCGGCTTCATCGAGAAGATAGAGGACATTGAAAACATCGTCGTGGCCGCCGCCGAGGGCGTTCCGCTGCTGCTGAGTGAGGTGGCCACCGTGCAGCAGGGTCCGGCCGCTCGGCGCGGCGCTCTGGACAAGGACGGCGCGGAGGCCGTGGGAGGCGTCGTCGTCGTTCGTCACGGCTACAACCCGCTCGCCGCGATAAGTAACGTCAAAGAAAGGATCAGTGAGATCGGCCCCGGGCTGCCGAGCAAGGTCCTCGATGACGGCACGGTCTCGCAGGTGGCCATCGTCCCGTTCTACGACCGGACGTCCCTGATACACGAGACCCTCGGTACGCTCAACACCGCGCTGTCGCTCGAGGTCCTCGTCACCATCATCGTGGTCATCGTCATGGTGATGCACTTCGGCGGCGCGATGATGATCTCGGGCGTGCTGCCCCTTGTGGTCCTCATGTGCTTCATCGGCATGAAGGTGTTCAAGGTCGACGCCAACATCGTGGCACTCTCCGGCATTGCCATCGCCGTCGGTACCATCGTCGACATGGGCATCATCCTCACGGAGAACATACTCAGGCATCTCAACCTGGCGGACCCGTCCGAGAGCAGGCTGGACGTCGTGCAGCGCGGGGCCTCCGAGGTCAGCGGCGCCGTGCTGACCGCGATACTGACGACCGTCGTCAGCTTCCTGCCCGTGTTCGCGATGACCGGCGCAGAAGGGAAGCTCTTCGGGCCGCT
>JALGZG010000083.1 GCA_025782345.1 bacterium
CGCGCGATCGCGCGAGCGGAGCGGTCAGACAGCCGGGCCGCCTGATGCCACGCGGGAAGACGAGAGACCCCACGTGCAGAGGGTGCTTGCCGGTACTCGAGGTCAACCGAAGTACCGCTCCATCCTGTCGAAGGCCTTGTCGATCTCCTCCTCGGTCACACAGAAAGAGAGCCGGAGGTGACCCTCTCCCGTGGGCCCGAACGCGGCCCCGGGCGTGGTGGAGACGCGAGCCTCGCGCAGGAGCTTCTTGCAGAACGCCGCTGAATCCCGTCCTTCGTCCAGGAGGATTCGCGGGAACATCAGGTACGAACCGCTCGGCTTCGCGTACTGGAACACGTCGGGAAGCCCGTCCAACCGCTCGCACATCAGATCCCGCATCGCTCGATAGTGCTCCCTGAACTCAGCAACACACTCCTGCGGACCCTTGAGGGCGGCGAGTGCCGCGTACTGTGACACCACCGGCGCGCAGATCGCAAAGGGGATGTGCGCCTTCGTGATCTGTGGGATCAGTTCCTCATCAGCATGAAGGTAGCCGATCCTCCACCCGGTCATCGCGTAGGTCTTGGTGAACGTGTAGCAGCTGATGACGCGTCCTCGCATCTCAGGGATCGACCCGATGCTGAAGTGCTCGCGTCCGTCGAACGTGAAGTACTCGTACGCCTCGTCCGTAATGACCGCGAGGTCGTGCTCGAGAGCCACTGCCGCCAGTTCTCGAAGCTGCTCCTCGGAGAACGCGGTCCCACTAGGATTGCTCGGGGAGCAGTAGAGAATCGCCCGCGTCTTCGGGGTGATCGCAGCCCGGATGGCATCGATGTCCAGAACGAACCCATCATCTTCGATCGTCGCGGCGAAGACGGGTTTCCCTGACGCGATGACGACCTGGACCGGGGTCGATCAGGGCCATCACGGCGGCGGACAGTCCCTCGATCGCACCTACCGTGACCAGTATCTCAGAAGGGTTGGCGTCGATCCCGTTGTCCCTCTTGAGTTTCCTGCAGATCTCCTGCCGCAGCTCGGGAAGCCCGGCGTTCCCGGAGTAGCCGCCGCAGAGGCCCCCGCGGATCGCCTCGATGGCGCCGGCGTTGATGTGCTCAGGTGTGCCGGACGTCGGTTTCGCCCAGGACAGGAACGCCACGTCCTCCACTTCCCTCGAGAGTCTCGTCATCTCGTGGATCGCGGACTTCCCGATTCTCGATACTCTCCTGGACACTCTCGGACCGCTACCCATGTTGACGCCTCCATTCCTACATCTTCCCCCCACGAAGGATCGACACCAGCAGCCAGAAACCCATCACGCCCGCGATGAGGAACCCGGCGAGACCGATCGCAGGAATCTCGTGCCACGTAGGTGGCACACCCGACAGGATGACCAGGGCAGAGCCGACCACCAGGGACGCAAGCACGATCGCGAACGCGATCCGGTTGCTGATGCGGTCATGAGTGGACAGCATCGGCTCGAGCCCCCGATGCTCGAACTCGAACTTCACCCTGCCTTGC
Source organism: bacterium (assembly GCA_025782345.1). Classification (GTDB taxonomy): domain Bacteria; phylum Joyebacterota; class Joyebacteria; order Joyebacterales; family Joyebacteraceae; genus JALGZG01. The sequence goes on from JALGZG010000083.1 coordinate 1,498, forward strand.
CTTGCCTGGACGAGGATCTCACGGACCTCCCCGGGAATCTCCCGGAGAAGCCTGAGGAACTCGCTTCCCGAATCCAGGACGTCCCTCGTGATCGATCTCGGATCCAGTCGCTTGAACTGGATGCGTCGAACAAAGGGAATTGCATGCTCCATCGCATTGAACTCGGGATCAAGCGCTCTGCCCAGACCCTCGGGGAACGCGCAGTCGGTGTCGCACGACCATCCGCATGACCTGCTGCAACAAGCTCGCGAAATCCAGTTCCTTGAGCGCCCTGGATGAGTAGTCCTCCGTGATCTCGCTCAGCTCTCTCTCTAGAAGTCGATAGTCGAGGCCCCCCTCCGGGGTCGCGATCCGAAGCAGGGCGGCCGCGGCCTTTGCTTCATCCCGGCGGGCAATGGCCGCAAGGAGGTCGACGAAGCACTCTCGATCCTGGCGGCTCACTCGGCCCATCATCCCAAAGTCAAGATAGCAGATGACGTTGTCCGGAAGAACAACGATGTTGCCTGGATGCGGATCCCCGTGGAAGAAACCGTGCACGAAAATCTGCCGCATGATCTGGTCGAACCCCTGACTGGCGACCTTCCGCCCGTCGAGATCGGCCTTCTCCAGTTGGTCGATTTCGCTCGCCTTCACGCCGTGCACGCGCTCCATAGTGAGCACGCGCTTCGTCGTGAAGTCCCGGTAAACTGTTGGAACGTAGACAGCAGTGTCGCCCGCGAACTGCGCCGCGAACCGCTCCATGTTAGCGGCTTCAAGGTTGTAGTCGAGTTCCCTCTCAAGTGAACGCGCCAATTCCTGCACGATCAG
>JALGZG010000361.1 GCA_025782345.1 bacterium
CCAGAACGCGACGCCCTTCCTCAGGTTCAGGGTCGCGCCCCCGGCCAGCGGGAACACGTAGTCGGTGAACGGCATGGCGAACCGGTTCCTGACCGGGATCCCCAGCACCCGCGCTTTCTCGGGCGCCGGCTCGACCTTCGAGGTCGAGAGATACGGCAGGTAGGTCTGACGGTCGCGGTGGACGAAGTCGAAGATGCCGTGCCCGCCCGGGTCCGCGCCCGTGATGAAGTTCGACCACGCCACCGGGCTCTGCGGCGGGATGCTGGACAGGAGCGGGCTCATGCCACCCTCGTTCGCCAGCGCCCGGAAATGCGGCAGTTTGCCCTCGTCCAGCAGCCGGGTGGTGATGAGCCAGTCCATCCCGTCGATCCCCAGGACCAGCACCCGCTTCTCGGCGTCCGCCCCTCCACTCTCTTGAAGCTCATTCGCGACGTAGCCCAGCGACGCGAGCGCCGCTCTGTCTTCCTCCGCCAGCTCGACCTCCGGTGTCTCCGCCGTACAGCCCGGGAGAACCAGCGCGGTCGCGAACACCGCGAGCGCCAGCGCCACCTTCGCACCCCAAATGATGCTGTTTCTTCGTGTCTGCCGCATACTAACTGTCCTCTCGGGCGCGCATCTGGTCGGAGCCACGGTCATCCTGCGCCGGGCCGTCGCCCGCCGCGTCACTCGCTCCGCCGCCGCGGAAGATCGATCTTCCCATCATGAAGTCCGGGACCTTCACTCCGAAGAGGTCGAGGATGGACGGCCCCATGTCGATGAGTCCGGGCCTGTCGGCCACGACCTTGCGGTTCGTGAAGAGCACGCCGGGCACGAGCTTGTAGTCTATGCAGTGGTCGCCACTCCACGACTTGAGATTGTCCTCGAGGACCGCCTCGCTCGACTTCCCGACGGCGGCGTCCCAGGACGCTCTGTAGCCGACGTTGTAGCCGATGATGAGATCGGGCGCGCCATCGGCGTAGTAGCCGATGATGAGATCGGGCGCGCCATCGGCGTACGGCCCGTTCATTATCTCCTTGGTGTCGTAGACCGACGTGATAGCGACCTCTCCCGTGTCGGGGTCCCTGAGCCCCTCGAGCTTCTCCACGATCTCCTTCTTGAGCGCCTTGTACTCGTCCGACCTGACCAACCCTCTGGCCTCGCGGCCCTTCTTGTTGATGTAGATGCCGGAGAGCCCCAGCTGGTAGATCCTCGTCTGCGACCAGTCGACGCCGCGCAGGTACTCGCCGATGGCGCTGCCGCTGCCGGCAACACCGGCGCAGTACCCGCCGAGATCACACGCCTCGCCGTCTGCCTCGCCGCCCGCTTCGTTGCCGTCTGCCTCGCCGCCCTTCACCTTCATGTATCCGTTCTCGAGTGCCCAGGTGTTGATGTTCACGCCGCGCTTGAACTGCTTGAAGCCGTGGTCGGAGACGACGCACAGGAGTGTCTTATCATCGACGTGCTCCATGACACGCGCAAGGAGCCCGTCCATCTTCACGTAGAGCTCCTCTATGGCACGAGCATGCAGAGTGGTGTCCTTGTCGCGGTTCGCCGGGTTAGAGGGATCCAGGTAGCGCATGAACATGCACGACGACAGTCAACCCGCGCCTGTTCTTCTTGAGCGAGTTGAAGAACATCTTCTCGCGCTCTTCGTGTATCGCGTACGTCTGCTCGAGAAACGCTGACTCATCTATCATGCGCTCGTTCAGAGCCCACGTGTCTTCGGCGAGACCGAGCGTCGCGTAGCTGCCCTGGAGCTTCGCCAGGTACTGCGAGAACATCGACGGGTCGCTGATCGGCATCGCGGGACTGTTGGGATCCAGGTTGATGGGCGTAACGTAGAGCTCGAAGTGAGGACTGATCTGCGTGACGTAGAGCTTAACTATGCCCTTCACCTTCACACCGAGGCCGGCCTTGAACTCGATGGTCAGCCAGTCGGAGTATTCCCTCGCGGACAGAGTGACCTCATTCCCGCCGAAGTCGAAACCCACGGTCTCGCCGGACTCATCGATGGTCGCCGTGAACGGAACGGTCATCTCACCCGCTTCCGGTCTGAACGGCGACGGCGGGCCCGGGATCTCTCCCCTGATGGTGTCACCATCGCGCTCCACGAGGAGCAGTGTGCCGCCCGTGTAGGCGCCCGCTTTCTCACTGTCGGTCGTGAACATGGTGAAGCTGCCCTGGCTGCCGCGCAGATCCGGCGTGCACATCGCCGAGAGGATGACGCCGTTCTTCATCTTCTCGGGCGGGAACGTGATGGGAACGCGCAGGACATGACAGGGCACGTAGCAGTCGTCGAGTACGCTCCAGAAGGTCTTGCTCTTGCGCATGAGTCGAATCGACGGCTTGCC
>JALGZG010000134.1 GCA_025782345.1 bacterium
TGGCCCACCCCTCTCTTCGCCCAAGGACTGTTGTGCGCCGAAGCGCGTTGAGGCAAAGCCTACTTGTCCTCGGGTCGTATCCCCATCCCACTTCTGTCCGGATACCTGGGCTTCGGTACCGGCACGAAGGGGTTCTTCTCGATCTCATCGAGCATGACCTCGATGGCCTTGTCGAGCTGAGGGTCTCCCCCGTCCACCATCAGCGCCGGGTCGTCGACGACCTCGATGTCCGGGTCGACACCGTGGCCCTCGATGCCCCACGTCCCGTCCTTGTTGTAGAAAGCGAAGCGCGGCACGGTCATGTGGCCGCCGTCCGCCAGAGGCGGGTTACCGGACAGTCCGACCAGGCCGCCCCAGGTCCGCGTGCCGATGAGCGGACCCACTCCCCTCTCCTTGAACCAGAACGGGAACGAATCGCCGCCAGACCCGGCCGATTCGTTGATGAGCATGCACTTGGGACCGTAGTGCCCCACGGACGGCTCCGCCGAACCCTCGTCGACGTCGCGCACGGCCCAGTAGCTGCCGTGGTGGCGGTCGAACAGCTCGACGAAGCGCTCCGGCGACCAACCGCCGCCGTTCCAGCGCTCGTCGATGATGAGGGCGTCCAGATGCATCTGCCCGCCGAACTGACGCGCGATGTTACTGCGTCCGGCCGAGGCGGTGTCCGGAACGTAGATGTACCCGACCGTGCCGCCGGATTCCTCCTCGACGTAGGCGCGGTTACCCTCTACCCACGCGCGGTAGCGGAGGTCTCTCTCGGAATCGACCGGCTCGACGACCACGTGACGGACACTGTCGGTGATCGAAGGCTCCTCGTTGACCGAGAGCGTCACCTCCATGCCCGCGAGGCCCTGGAAGGCCGCCCACGGGTCTTTGCCGGCATCTATCGGAACGCCGTTGACCTCGAGGACGTAGTCGCCCTCGCTGACATCGATGCCCGGCTGGCTCAGCGGACCCCTGGCGTCGGAATCCCACGGCCCGCCCTCGTAGACCTTCGAGATCCTGTAGGCGCCGTTGTGGAGCTCGAAGTCGCATCCGAGCATACCGACGGAGACGCTGGGGGGCGTGTCGCCGCTCCCGTGGTGCATGTAGTAGGCGTGGCCGACGTTGAGCTCGGCGATCATCTCGCCTATGACGAACGAAAGATCGCCGCGCGACGCGCAGTCCTCGACCATCGGCTCGTACTGCCTTTTCACGCCGTCCCAGTCGACGCCGTGCATGCCTGGGTCGTAGAAGAAGTCGCGCATGATGCGCCACGCGTCGTGAAGCGTTGCCATCCACTCGACCTTGGGGTCTATCTCGACCACCATCCCGGCCGTCGAGAGCGGCTCGTCCCAGCTCTGCTCTGGGGCCGCGTCAACGATGGCCATCGTCAACGTCTCGTTCACGACCAGCGCCTTCTGTCCGTCGCCGGAGAGATCGTAGCCCGTGACGCCCGAAAGCACCGTCTTCTCCATCTCCTCATCGTCCTCGATGTCCGCGATCTGGAGGACCGACGGGCCGTCGCCTCGGCGCAAGTAAAGGAGTTTGCCCTCGTGGTTCACGGCCAAGTCGGTGAAGCCGCCGCGCTCGATGGGCAAGAGTACCGCCCTTCGCTCGAAGCCCTCAATGTCGATTACGAGCGGCTCTTCATCTTCATCCTCGGCGTCATCGTCGCCGTCCTCGTCCTCGGCGTCCTCTTCACCCTCCTCACCTTCTTCGTCGCCCTCGTCGTCACCATCCTCGTCCTCGGCGTCCTCGTCGTCCCACTCCTCCTCGTCGCTAGAAGGTAAGTGCGGCCATTCGACGTCCTCGCGGAGCGGGACGGCGAGCAGACGATCGGTCTGGTCGTAGACCCACAAGTCGTAGTTGTCGTCGGACGTGAATGAGGTGAAGTCCTTCTGACTGGCGTAGAAGAGGAAGTCCCCCGCGCGGTCGAAGGTCGGCCAGGTGTCCTTGAACATGCCGCTCGTCACCTGCGTGAGTTCGTCCTCGTCGAGGTCGTAGAGGAACACAACGGGGTTGGCCTTGCGCATGCTCGGCCGGTCCGCGAACGTGAGCCAGCGCGAGTCGTGCGACCAGCTGACACCGACGCCGCGACCACCGGTGGCTCGCTTATAGGCCCTCGTGGTGTCCTTCGTCTCGACATCGAGTATGTAGAGCGTGCCGCTACTGTCGAAGAACGCCAGCTTCTCCGAGTCGGGTGACCACTTGAACTCCTCGATGTAGCTGCCCTTGCGGTTGGTGAGCTTCTTCACCTCGCCGCGGCCGTCGGACTGCGCGATGTAGATCTCATACTCGCCCGACTCGTCGGACGTGTAGGCTATCCACTTGCCGTCCGGGCTCCACGCTGGGTTCCGCTCGATGGCGTCGTCGGTGCGGGTAATGGTCCTGGGCATCCCGTTCTCGGCGGGGATAGTCCAGATGTCGCCACGCGCCTGAACCACGGCTCGCACGCCCGTGGACGAGGCGCCGCCGTTCTGGATCTCCTCCGCCGAGTCGAAGAACTGCCGCCGTACCTTGGTGTGGTCGCCAGGAACCCTCACGTCCACTTCGCTCGAGCGCTCGCTCTCGAGGTCGAGCAGGCGGAGCTCAGGGCCGTACTGGTAGACGATCTCGTCGGGGCCGATGGACGCCCACTTGACGTCGTAGTCGGCGTGCTTCGTGATCTGGCGGCTGCGCTCGGTACCAGTATCGTAGACCCAGACGTTCAGCCGGTGCGCGGGACCCGCGTCGGACACGTAGTAGAGCTCGTCGCCGTGCCACATCGGGAACGTGTCCGCGCCCTCCCAGTCGGTGATCTTCTCAGACGAATGGTCGCGCAGGTTGAAGAGCCATATGTCGGGCGCGCGCCCGCCGCAGTACCGCTTCCACGTCGAGTAGTCAGTCGCGAACGGGTTGTAGGCGAGCCACTTGCCGTCGTCGCTGATGGATGCGTTCGAGCCATACGGGACGGGCAACTGCTCCGGCATGGCGCCCTTCGGTGACACAGTGAAGAGGCCCGCCGCCCTCGGGTACGAGCCCAGTCCGTATGCCCAGAAGATGATGTCGCCGTCGGGAGTCCACCCGACGGGGCGCTCTGAGTTCGGATGGTGCGTCACGCGGAAGGGCGTGCCGCCTTCCATCGGAATGGTGTAGATATCGTAGTTCCCGTCGTAGTTCGCCGTGAAGGCGATGGTCTCGCCGTCGGGGCTGAACTTGGGGAGCGACTCGTAGCCCGCGGGACTCGCGAGCGGCGAAGCCACTCCACCTTCTCGTGGCACCGTCCAGATGTCGTTGGCGTAGCGGAACACGATGTGTGTCTCGCTGACGTCCGGATAGCGCAGCATTCCGGCGTGCGGCGTCGCCGCTGTCGCCGCCGATGCGAACAGAATGAGTCCGATCCCGACTGCGACGGGAACCCTCGGTCGCCTCTCCAACATGCTTCCCCCCCCTTGCCTTGGTCTGTGGCGGGTTCCTCGTTGAGTTCGGATGGCCGCTCATGGCGCCCTTCTACTGATTCCTCACTGGTCCCTTGGGTTCTCGTCCGTGTGACCGTTGTCGTAATGCCCGATGAGCTTGACGGGCACGCCGTCGTTGCCAACCACAACCTCGAGTCGGAAGTACGCCAGCCCCTCGAACTCGAAGAGCGTCTCGGTCATCGGCGTGCCCTCGAACGGTTCCCTCTCGTCTCTCTGGTAGATGAGCTTGCCTCCCTCGACGCGGAGATGGCGAGGACCATAGTCCCCAGCATAGGACTCCAGTGTGGCAACGTCCACCTCAACCGGCTTCAGTCCAGCCTCGAGCCCCGCAATGGCCCAGTCGAGCGTGAAGGCCTCCTCGTCGCTCATGTCACGCTCGCGGAGTTTCGTCAACGCGTCGAGATACGCCGCATCGAACGCCTGGTCGGCAGGAACCTCGATGTCAGGCGTGACGCCCGTGCCCTCCCAGTTCGTGCCCGAGACGGGATTGACCGCGCGGCCGAATGACACGCGCATTCCCATGTTGAGACTCGGGAAGAGATACCCCTTGACCGGATGGGCGCCGCCGCCGGTGGTCTCCCCGACGATGGTGCCGCGCTCCAGGTTCTTGACGTTGTAGGTGAACTCCTCCGCCGCGGAGAACGTGTGGCCGCTCGTCAGCACGTAGAGTTCTGTGTCCACCATCTTTGGTCCCGGCACGTAGGGCGCCGACCAGAACTGCTGGAGGGAATCGCCGTCACGGATATAGAAGCTGTTCAGGTGCGTCGAATCATCCAGCAGGTAGGCCATGATTGTCTGAATGAGGGACGGGCTGCCGCCGCCGTTCTCCGTCAGGTCAATGATGAGAGCGTCAGTGTAGCCGAGGAAGTTCATGGCCGCCACGGCGGTCGGGCCCGAGAGCGACGTATCGTTGAAGCCGTTGAGCTTGAGGTAGCCGACGTTGCCGTCGAGGATCTCGATCTTCTTGAACTCGAAGTTGCGCTTCCTGCCTCGCTCGATGGCCAGCTGATGCGCGACATCGGGATCCTCGTCGCTCTGCTGCATTTCTTCCACCAACTCGTCGCTCATGAACTGCACGCCGAGGTGCCGGTCGCTGCTGATCTCACGCATGTCCTCTGTCAGCTGTCTTGCGAGATCCTGTATGGTGCTAAGCTCGTCGTAGTCACCGCGCTTGAGCTTGCCGCGAATGTGCTTCTCCATCTCTTTCGCTACGTCCTCGAAGACGTAGGTCTTGTTGAGCGCCCAGCTGACCGAGTCGACCGCGGCCGCCTTGAGCTCGGCGCTCGCCGGCGTGGACTCGTCCTGCCCGACGACCATGCGCCGCTGTGCGAGACACGGCGCGGCTGCCAGAAGAACGAACAGCGTCAGGAACGCGAGCGTTCCCAGACGCCGTCTCAACGCCACCATTCTGTCACTGCGTTCCATCCCTCCCCCCCCTTCATGTGGACGGGCGCCCGCCAAGACTGGCCGGCGGGCACCCGTACTGGCAACCTGCTGGTGTGGTAGGCCGTTCTAGTTCACACAGGTGAGCAGCAACAGCGCCAGCGCCGTGAAGACGAACGCTCCCAGTCGCCTTCGTAAGCTTATCATTCTCGTTCCGAATCTCATGAGTCCGGTCTCCTTTCACCGCAATCTTTGACTCGCGCGGAGAAGGGACGGTTGAACAGGGAAAAGGGCCCTCGAAAGGGCCCTTGCCGCTTGCAGCAGACGCTGGGGACACTACCTGATCGACAGCTCCATCCCGCAGTCGTCTATGTCGAAGCAGATGCTCTCTCTGAAGTGGGCCTTGTCTCGCACGAATGCCAGGTAGGGGGCGAGCTGTTTCCTCGCGGTCCAGTCGAGATTGTCGTGGGCCATGACCCAGGCGCCCTCTGGCAGGCGGTCGTAGATCTGTTTCAGCAGGATGAGATACAGACCGCTCACGGGCCCGAGCGGGTCGTTCTCTCCCGAAGCCTCGGCGGCGGCTTCGGCCTCGGCAATAGCCTTGTTCTCGTACTTGGCTTCGATGTAGACGAAATCGAACGGGCCCTCGATGCGGTCGAGCGCGGTTCGCGCGTCCTCTGCGATGAGCTCGACCTCCGATACGTTCTCGAGCTTCTTGAAGTTGGCTCGAGCCTTCTTGACCATGTCGACGTCCACGTCGATGCCGATGATCCGCTGTGCCGCGTAGCCCCTGTCGGGACCGATGCAGGGCCCCGCGAACCAGCCGAGCGTGTAGCCCCAGAAGCTGCCGAGCTCGACCAGATGCGCGGGCCGCCTCACGCTCGTCAGCATGTACATCAGCCGCTCCATCGTCGGGCTCAAGCTGGTCCACGGCCCCTCGAACTTCTCCTTAAGTAAGGGTCGCGGTACGCGACCTCGCTGCGCAGCCCGTCGGGCGCGTTCTCATTGAACGCGGCGTCCGGATGCACGAGTCCGTCTGCTTTCATCTTCTCGAGGGCGAGCGCAATCGCTTCCCTCGACGGGTGAAACGTCAGGGCCACGGTGTCCTCCGCCATGTGATGGCTGCGGCTGCCGGTATGGTGGCTACTCCGACTCGACGGTCGCGGACGGCATCCTGTTCGCATCGAAGACGCGGATGGTGTCGTCGTGCAGCAGGACCCAGAACGAGTAGATACCCAGCGCGGTTCCGAAGGGTATGTGAATGAGGTCGAAGGCCCCGACTATCAGTGCGAGGATCCTCGCCCACCGCCTGTGCATCAGGAGCGCGATGCCCGCGATGAGCCCCGGGACCGACAGCACGATCAGGAACGTGCC
>JALGZG010000124.1 GCA_025782345.1 bacterium
TCCATGACCAGGCGGAAGGCGTCGACGCGCGCGGAGTAGTCGTTGGGGAAGTTGAGCGCGTTGTAGGTGCAGACCTTGATCGCGGAGGCGGGCTGGGCCGCGACGGCAAGCACAGCGGCTGCCACAAGAAAAAGGAGCCTCCTGGGGGTATGTTTCGAACGCAAAGGGGTTCCTCCTCTGCCACTCCTGCCACCGGAGGGAGCCAGCACAGTCAATGGTATCTCTCTATCTTGCATTATAGCATAGATTTATGGCCGTGGCAAGCCCTAGTCTCAGAGGGCGGTGACGATCGCGCCCGAACCCCGGCAGATTGGCGTGGGCACGTGTGTTTCGCTGTTGATATCGCACGCACACTATTGGAGGCTGTGCGTTACTGCGTCGCCCCTTTGAGTCTCACACTCTTGTGATGGTGCTGCACCAGGACCATCTGTCAATCACAGGCGTAGTCGCCCCTGTGTGCCGAAGGAGATTGCGATGTGCCGCAGCGCGAGATCAACCTGCTTTGTCGTCCTGACGGTTTGCGTCGCAGCACTCGTCGCCGCAGCACCGTGCCTTGCTCAGACTGAGGCGCCTCACCTGGACGGGGACGGCGAGCGGTTTCCGGTCGGGATGTACAGGATAATCGGTGTCCCCGACCACCCAGCGAAGTACGACTTCACTGGCTCCAAGATCGGCCGGATCGACACAATCTACAGGGGGCACCCCGGAGGCAATGAGGCCTGCAACATACTCACCTTCTTCGATCACCCGACATGGCACACCAATGATCAGGTGAACAATCCTCTGACGGAATGGGAGGAATGGACCCTCTGGTGCCGCGCACTAAGGGACTCCGTTCTGACCCCGATCGCAGCCTACAGCGCCCAGGAAGACGCTGATCTCAAGATGATGCTCGGGGCGGTCTACAAGCTGGCCGTGAGCGTGGACGATCAGGAGTTCTCCCCCATGCGCTGCGACGCATCGGTCTGCTACAACTGGAAGGACCACTACCTTGAACCGGGCGTGGAGCGCCTCAGATACTACATCGAGACGTTGTGCGAATGGGAGAAGAACGACTCCCCGGACCCCTACTTCATCGCGGGTTGGTATCTCACGGATGAACCCAACCTGGGCGGTCGCGACCTAGCCGAGTACTACAGGCTCGTTGATGCGATTCGGGCCATCGAGGACGATCCAGACAACAACTTCCGCCGCCATCCAATGTACTCCACTGTGTATCCAGATTTCGAGGCGCGCCCAGGAGGCAACGCGGCACGGGGAAGCCAGTGGGTCAATTACGACGGCAAGATCTTCTCGAACAGTAGTTCCTATCCAGCTGACACTCCCCCGGAGAAGCGAATGAGCTTCGGCGACATGGTAGACGCGGTTCGCTTCCCCTCTCAGGCAGAGGACGGCGCGGCAGAGGGCTCTTACCAGGATCGTTGGTACTACACGATGTGGGAAGCTGACATCATCATCATCGACCACTACCTGCCGTTGGATGTGTTGAAGGACAGAGGATGGTCATACTGGTTCACCAAGGCGCGTGAGGACTTCCTGCTGTACGGCGACAGCAGGTATGGAGAGGAGGGAACAGGGCCGGATGACTGGAAGCTGCAGGCGGTGCTCCCCGCTCACTATCGCAACGATCCGGCGCGCGACCCGCCAATCGTGGATTTCCCTCGACACAAGAACCTGCACGGCTACATCCGGCATGTTCTTGACCTCAACCCGGATGGAATCTGGTTCTACCAGTGGACGCCCTGTAGTCCAAGAGGACCGTATAACTTGTCGGCGCAGAAGGGCTACTGGCTCGACCCCGACTTCGATTGGGCGGAGGCCATCGAGAACGAGATAGAGGGGTCGGATCAGCTGTTCGTCGGTGGCTCCTCGACTGACCACAGCTACAACATCGCGCACCGCTTCGAACTCGCTGACTACGCCGCTCTCCAGGAGGGATCGCTCGGCACGGGGACTCAGATCTACTTTGACCCCAACGGTGAGGAATACGTAGCTGCTGCAACGATGGGAGATCTCGACGGCGACGGCGATGATGAACTCGTGGTCGCCTGCTCGGAACCGCCCTACGGAGTCAGCGGACTCTACCTGTCGGAGAACCCAACCCAGCAGGGCGGGTCAGCCGGCCACATGCGGGAGTACCCTCTGAGTTGGATTGCCGATCCGTCGCAGCATCAGATCACGGCGCTCGCCAGCGGCGATTTCGACGGCGACGGACGCGATGATCTCGTCATTGCCTACAGCGAGAGATCTGGCAGCGCTCACGGTGACGCCCACATCCGCATCGTCAAGTACAACGACAGCTGGAAGTCAGGTGGCTACTTGATGCAGCCTGGCGACTACATCGAGTTGACCAATGCGGTGTGGCCATGGCCGGCAGTCGCTGGGTCTGATACGGTGACCACCGCGATGACAGCGGGCGATTTCGATGGCAACGGCAAGGACGAGCTTCTGTACGCACTGAGCGTTCAGCCAGACCTCGTTGAGCACAAGATGCACTTCATCGACAGCATCGATTGGGAAAGCAGTTCGTACAGCTACTACGGTCCGGTGTTCGCACATTGTTCCGGCGGGCCTTACATGAGGGACTACTTTGTACCCTCCATGACTACTGCGGATTTCGACGGCGATCTTGATGAGTCGCTCGTTCTCTCCATGACGGTTCTGTGGCCTGGTGGTGGGCTTCAGAGCTATGTTCTTCTCTACGACTACGGCAGTGACAACTACGATCTCCTGAAATACGGGGACGACTCAGGCGCTCTGGGCAGCTACGATGCGGGCAACTTCAACATGCTGTACTACGATTTCAGTGGAGACGGTCCAGCCGAGGCTATGGCGTCAGGCGACTTCAACGGTGACGGCAACGACGAGGTTATCGTCTCGGTGACGCGTGCACGCTACGGCGTCTTCGACGGCAATCACATGTACTTCACGGAGGGACCAGATCCAACAGACCTGACCGCCGTGCCGGTCACGGCGCACGCTGCCTACGCCGACCGCGTGATCGCGGCGATGGCAAGCGGTGATCTCACTCCATCAGATCTTCCTGCCGGTGACAAGTGAGAGAAGAAGCAGGAGATCCCCGACCCGGACCCGAAGTGCTCAGACGGGACACCCCCTTAAGGAGTTCGCTCTCGTCTCGGACACAGCTCGCCGAACCCCTTCAACCCCGCCACGGTGGCGGCCGGCGTCTACTTCTGCAAAATGGAGGCGCTTGACTTCGGCAAGACCCGGAAGATGATCCTATGGTTCAATGCCCCATACTCTGCTAGGATACTCCCCATGAGTTTCGGGGCATTTCTGATTACTGCTATTCTGATATCGCTCTCCGGCGTGATGTCGCCGGGGCCCCTGACCGTTGTGGTCGTGGGAAAGGGCGCCAGATCACCGCGCGCCGGCGCCCTGATCGCGCTCGGCCACGGGGCCGTCGAGTTCCCGCTCATGATCCTGATCGTGCTGGGGCTGGGGCCGTTCTTCCAGCACGACGTGTTCGCCACGTCGGTCGGCCTGGCCGGAGGCGCAGTGCTCCTCTGGATGGCCGCGGGGCTCCTGCTCTCGCTCAGACGGAGCGGCGCTCAGGAGGCCGGCCCGGAGCGACTCCGAGAGGCGTCCCCCTTCGTGGCGGGCGTGATGATGACCGCCGGAAACCCCTATTTCATCGTCTGGTGGGCCACCGTAGGCGCCACGCTCGTGTTCAGGGCATGGGGCTACGGCGTGTGGCAGTTCGCGGTGTTCGCCGTCGTGCACTGGTCGCTCGATCTCATCTGGTACTACTTCCTCTCCTCCGCCGCATTCAAGGGAACGAAACTCCTCGGAGACCGCTTTCTCAAGGGTGTCAGCCTGGTCGCGGGCCTCATGCTTCTGTATTTCGGCATCCGTTTCGTCACGGGCGCCCTCGGCAACCTGCTCGCGTAAGCCTGCGAGGCCCGCGAGAACCCCTGCCACGCCCTCCCGCTCGATTCCCTCTATCTTCGCGCCTCTTGCTATGTTATAATGATGGTGATTATCGAAAGCAGCCGGGCAACGGGCAGATGGAGGACTATGTAATGAGGCGACACTCACTTGGGCACACAGCAGTGACGGCAGCGGCACTCGCGGCCGTGCTGCTTGTTCTGATACCGTCGGCGGGCCTGCAGGCGAGGTCGCTCGCCGAGGAGCTCGAGGGCGACAGCTACCTGCCCATCGGGATGACGGCCGAAGAGCTGGAGATGCTGGACCGGATCGGCGAGGGCCACCGCGCCACGGACCCGGCGGCGGGTCCCGTGCGGAACCCCGGCGAGTTCGAGCCGATGACCGGCGTCATCGTGCGCTACCCCTTCGGGAACCCCTCGAACCTACTCGCGGAGTACTCCCAGGACATTACGCTCTGGGTCATCGTCGCGAATAGCTCGGAGCAGTCGAGCGCGTCGAGCATCCTCTCGAGCGGCGGCGCCAATATGTCGAACGTCGATTGGATCTTCGCTCCGACCAACAGCATCTGGACCCGCGACTACGGCCCCTGGTTCATCGTTGACGGCAACGGCGACCAGGGCATCGTCGACCACATCTACAATCGCCCGAGACCGCAGGACGACCTCATCCCGGGCGTCATCGGCTCGGACTGGGGCATCCCCGTCTACGGGATGGACCTCGAAGCGACGGGTGGCAACTTCATGTCGGACGGGCGTGGCATCGCCATATCGACGCGCCTGACGCTCAACGAGAACCCGGGCCTCACGACGGCCGAGATCGACTCGATCATGCACGCGTACGTCGGGATCGATCAGTTCCACTGGCTCTCCTACATCGAGTCGGGCGGCATCCACCACATCGACTGCTGGGCCAAATTCCTGAGCCCGGAGAAGATCCTGCTGAGGGAGGTGCCGGTCAATCACGCGTCCTACGCGGCGCTCGAGAGCAACTGCGCCTACCTCTCCTCGATCACCAACAGCTATGGGCGTCCCTACGAGATCGTGCGCGTCTACACGCCGAACAACGAGCCCTATACGAACTCCATAATCATCAACGACAAGGTCTTCGTGCCGCAGTACGGGACCTCGTGGGACGACGACGCGCTGCAGACCTACAGTGATGCGATGCCGGGCTACGAGGTGCTGGGCTACACCGGCTCGTGGCTCTCCGACGACGCCATCCACTGCCGGGCGATGGGCGTTACCGACCGCTACATGCTCTACATCGAGCACGCGCCCCTCCCCGATAGCCCGAGTCCCATCGACGACTACCGGGTCGAGGCCGACATCATCGACGGGAGTGAGACCGGGCTCATCGCCGACTCGCTCATCGTCTACTGGGAAACGGACAGCGCTCCCGGCTTCACGCCCATCGTGATGACCCCGGCAGCGAGGGCAGGCAGCTACTACGCCGACATACCGACACAGAGCGTGGGCACCGTGGTCTCCTACTACGTCCACGCGGTCGACAACTCCGGCCGCAGCGAGTTCCACCCGTACGTCGCGCCGGGTGACGCGCACTCGTTCACGGTCGTGGTCGACACCGAGGCGCCGTCCATCGTCCACACTCCTCTGACAGACCTGACAGCCGGACAGTGGCCGCCGACCGCCACGGCGGAAGTCACCGACAACACTGTTGTCGCCAGCGTCACACTGGAGTCCTGGATCAACGGCGCTCCCCAGACCGACGTGGCGATGACGCGCATTGGGACAAGCGGCACGTTCGAGGGCACGTTCCCTGGCACGGCCGTTGCGGGTGACGCGGTGACGTACAAGATCGTGGCGGAAGACGGCGCCTATCCGGCCAACATCGCGTATGAGCCTCCGTCCGGTACGCACGAGTTCGACGTCCTGGACGCCATTGCGTGCGTCATCTGGGAGCCCGACCCCGCGCCTTCGTCCGGCGCAGTGATCGGGGCGCTCCTCGACGCGAAGGACGTCAGCTACGATTACACGACGGACCTGCCCAACTTCGGGGAGTACTCCGCGGCCTTCGTCTGCCTCGGCGTCTACTCGCAGAACTACTCGCTCTCAACGGCGCAGGCCAACGCGCTCGTCGACTACCTCGACGCCGGCGGCAACGCTTACATGGAGGGTGGCGACTGTTGGGCCTACGACTCGGCCAGGAGCATCTACAACCCCTACTTCGGCATCAACGGAACGCAGGACGGGAGCGGCGACCTCTACACGGTGCTGGGCATTGACGGGACGATGTGCGAGGGCATGAGCTTCGCGTACGCCGGGCCCAACAGCTACATCGACCACATCGAGCCCCTGACGGGGGCCACGAAGATACTCAAGAACTCGGGCGACCAGGCCGGTTGCGGCGTGTCCAACGCGAGCCGCGCGTACAAGACCGTCGGGTTCTCGTTCGAGTTCGGTGGGCTGACCGACGGCACGTCACCGTCGACGAAGGACGAGCTTCTGACGGAGATACTGGACTTCTTCGGGCTGACAGGCACGGGAGTCGATGACGGCCAGGACGTGTTCGCGTTCAGGCTCGAGCAGAACCGCCCGAACCCCTTCAACCCGGTGACCACGCTGGCGTTCGAACTGCCGACCGCCGGGGCCGTTGAGCTTGCCGTCTTCAACGCGGCCGGGAGGCGTGTCGCGATGCTCGTCGACGGGCACACCGAGGCCGGAAAGCGGAGCGTGACCTGGCGCGGCGTCGATGACTCGGGCCGGCCCGTGGCGAGCGGCGTCTACTTCTTCCGACTCACGCACGCCGGAGAGACCGTATCGAGGAAGGGCGTGCTCCTGAAGTAGGATCGAGAGATCAACGATGGACTCGTTTGCGAGACCCCGTCAGCAGACGGGGTCTCGTCAGTTATGCACTGAAGCAGGGGACCCCGAAGGAGAGCGGATTTCCATGCGCACGTTGGCAGCACTGCTGGCCGCGATGGCGTTCCTGTCGGCTGTGAGAACGCCTTCGGCCGATCCCGGCGACGACGTGTTCCGTGCGTACGCCAATCCGATCTGGGTGGCCTTCGACGACACGTCGGTCGCTGAGGACCATACCGAGGCTCCCCTCAGTATCTCCCCGTCGCGGAACCCGTTCCGTGGCGAGACGTCGTTCGATCTCGTCCTGCCTGCCGCCGGCCCGGCGGTCCTGAGCGTCCATGACGCGTCGGGACATCTGGTCAAGAGCCTCAACACGGGCTGGTCCCCCGCAGGGCCCCGGACCGTGACCTGGGACGGGACCGACAGCAGCGGAAGGCCCGTCGCATCGGGCGTCTACCTGGTGCGTCTGAAGGCGCAGGCGGGAGCCGTTGTGGCGAAGTGCGTGCTCGTTCGCTAGTCGGGGCGGGCAAGGCACGGCTTGCCCCGTGAAGTCCTCGTCTGATACCATCCATCTCTGGGCGCCGGCTAGGGACTCTTAGGGAAGCTACCAGGAGCAGTCGCCGATGCTGCTACACCCGATCTCGTTCATGGAACGGAAGCCCAGGGCTGTTCTCACCGTCATCCTTCTCGTCGCCGTTGTCGTGCGCCTTGGTTTCTGGTTCGCCGTCGTCGGGTTCGACACGACCGGCGGTGGTGACGAGCCCGGCTACCACAGGATTGCGACGGTCATCTCAGAGGGAGGCGGGTTCGTCAACCCCCTGGGTGAACCGACCGCCGCGCGCCCCCCGCTCTATCCCGCTCTTCTCGGCGGTCTCTATGCCATCGCTGGCCCGGATCCAGACGTCGGCAGAGCGTTTCAGGTCGCGTTGGGCGTGCTGATCGTGTTCCTCGTCTTCGCGCTCGCCCGCCGCCTCTTCTCGACAAAGGTAGCGCTCCTCGCCGCGGGACTCGCGGCGGTCAATCCCGGGCTCATCTACCTCAGTGCCCTGCTGGTGACGGAGAACCTGTACGTGGTTCTGCTGCTTCTGCTCCTGATCGTGATGGTCGGTGAGTGGAAGAATCCCGCGAGAACGCCCTCTCGCTTCGCGGTTGCCGGTCTCCTGGCAGGCCTGTGCTCCCTGGCGAGACCGACGGCGTTCCCGATCGCGCTTTTGCTGTCGGGTCTCACGCTCGTCCTGGCAAGGGAGAACCTGGGCAGCAGACTGAAGAAGGTCGTCGTCTTCATGCTGGTGACCGTCGCGCTCGTGCTGCCCTGGTCGGTCAGGAACTACGTGCAGATGGGCGACTGGGTCACCTTCACGACCCACGGCGGAATCACGTTCTACGAGAGCAACAACATGTTGAACTACGAGGTGCCGGAGTTCCGCGGCATCGTGGTTCTGCCGAGACGCGCGGTTCCCAACTGGGACCAGCTCGCTGACCTTCCCGAAGCCGAGCACGATCGCAGAGCATGGGAGATGGGACTCGACTTCATCCGCGAGCACCCCGGGCACTTCACCAGAATGGCGTGGTGGAAGTTCGCCCGCTTCTGGCGAGTGGGAAGCGGGCTTGACCTCGCCGGGGCGGCGGGCCTTGACAGCTCGGGCGGCGGCTTCGTGGCAAGGGTGGTGTCACGACTGGACGTCTTCGCGCTCTACTGGATACCCGTTCTGCCGCTCTTTGTTCTCGGCCTCCTCACAACGTTGAGGCACTACAGGAAGCTGCTGCCTCTCTACGCGGTGGTGGCCACGCACGTGCTTCTCTCGCTGGTCTTCCACGGGTCGCTCCGCGCCAGAATGCCCATCGAGCCCATCATCACGATCCTGGCGGCCGCGGCCATTGCCTGGATCGCAGCAGCGACGGCCAGACACCGTGCGGCCGGAAGCAGGCACTCATGACGCTCGATGTGATCATCCCAATCTACAATGAGGAGAACACCCTCGAGGAAGTGATCGAGAAGGTGCTCACGAGCCCCCTCCGCCCCACGATCATAGCGGTGGACGACGGGTCATCCGACGCCACACCTGAGATCCTCAAGCGCTACGGCGGCAACGAGAGAGTTCACGTTGCGTCGCACAAGCGGAACCTCGGAAAGGGGGCAGCCGTCAGAACGGGGCTTGACCTGGCCACAGGCGACGTCGTTCTCGTGCAGGATGCGGACCTCGAGTACGATCCGGGCGACTTCGGCGCCATTCTCGCGCCGTTTGAGGATCCCGACATCGAGGTCGTCTACGGATCCAGGAGGCTGAACTCCTCCAATCCCATATCTTCTTGGATGTTCTTTCTGGGCGGCGCGACGCTCACCTGGTTCACCAACCTGTTGTACGGCACGAGGATCACGGACGAACCAACGTGCTACAAGGCGTTCCGCAGAGAGCTCCTGCAGTCGCTCCCGCTTCGTTGCAGCCGATTCGAGTTCTGCCCGGAGGTCACGGCCATAGTGGCTAGAAGAGGGATACGCATTCGGGAGGTCCCGATCAGCTACTCGCCGAGATCGCGAGCCGAGGGGAAGAAGATCGGGGTCCGCGACTGGTTCGAGGCGGTCTACACACTGCTGCGCTACCGCTTCCTCCCTGCACACGCCCTCGCGTCGAAACCCACCACGGAGAGCGACTGAGGCCTGACCCCGCGTGGGCTCACTTCTTCCGCGATGCTCGGTACTCCCTGCCTGCCCCCTCGTGCTCAGACACACGGCGCGGCGTTCGCCGCGCCAAACTGCGCGCGGGGGGAAGCCGGACCCGCCATACAAGACCAGCGTAGACGAAGGGCCCGGGCGTCCACCCGGGCCCTTCACTCATGCACTCAGGTCACGCCCGACGCGCGGGCGCGACCGTTGTCGTTCGGCTACTTCAACAGAACCATCTTGGTCGAGTCGTCGAAGCCCTTCGCTTCCATCCGGCAGAAGTAGACACCGCTTCCCACCTCGACTCCGTTGTTGTCCCGGCCGTCCCACACGGCAACGTGGTAGCCTGCACCCACCTCACCGTCGACCAGTGTCCGCACCAACCTGCCCGCAACGTTGTAGACCGCAAGGCGAACGTGCGCATCGCTCGGTGACCCGTAGCTGACCTTCGTCACAGGATTGAACGGGTTCGGGCTCACGCCGCGTAGCACGTACCCCATGGGTGTGCCGAGCTCGTCGTCCACACCCGTCGGCGCGCCACCGATCGTCTGCACGCACCACTCGTTGATCGTACCGAGGTCGGTGCCCGCGTTGTCGCTCACCCACAGCATCCACTCGCCCAGCGTGCTCTCGCCGGCGAAGTCCAGCAGTGCGCCAGGACCATCGACGATCAGATCCGTGTCGTAC
The DNA here is from genome assembly GCA_025782345.1 of bacterium. Taxonomy (GTDB): domain Bacteria; phylum Joyebacterota; class Joyebacteria; order Joyebacterales; family Joyebacteraceae; genus JALGZG01. Next base: position 10,078 of record JALGZG010000124.1, read on the forward strand.
CAACCGACGATGTCGTGTGCCGAGCCGCCGCTCCTGTTGTGCAGCCGGACCGTCGTCCCCTCGGGCGACGTCACCTCGACGATCAGATCCTCAATGTACGTGTGAGTGATGTTGATGTGGACCTCGACGTCCGTGATGTCCATGTCCTCTGCGAACGTGATGGAGTCATACACACCCGCCGGGTTGGCGTCCGGAATGGCCAGGGCCGGCGAGTTGCAGTGCTCGATGGTGGTCACCGGGCAGAGTATCATGTCCACGCCCGTCGTCGGCAGCCCGCCGCTCACGACCACGTCCTCTACCACGCCGGTCGACCAGTCGGGCTTTGTCGCGGTCACGGTGTAGGTCCCGTCGTAGAGACCCTCGAGCACGTACCCGCCCGACACATCGGTCACGTCCGATGCCCCGCCCGGGCTGCCCACAACCGTGACCCCGCTGTGGTCGGTCTCACCCTCGAGGGTGACAGCACCTGAGATACTGCCCTCCGACGTTCCCTCCTGCGCCGTCAGATACGTGACAACGTTCTCGAGCAGGTCGACGATGCCGGCTCCCGCCGCGAGGTAGTTGAACTGGAAGAACACTATCTGACCGCTCTGCGGGTTCTCATTATCATCGTAGACGATGATGCTCGCG
>JALGZG010000185.1 GCA_025782345.1 bacterium
TTGAACGCGAGCTTTCAATCCCCCTGGATGCGACGTCCTCAATCCAGCATCGGGATCCTGATGTCGTTCTTCTTCGCCCACTCGACGGCGGTGTCGTAGCCCGCGTCGGCGTGCCGCATGATCCCCGTACCGGGATCATACGTCAGCACGCGCTCGAGACGTCGCGCCGCCTCCTCCGTACCGTCGGCCACGATGACCATGCCCGCGTGCAGTGACTTCCCGATCCCCACGCCACCGCCGTGATGGAACGAGACCCACGTGGCCCCGCCGACCGCGTTCAGAAGCGCGTTCAGAACCGGCCAGTCCGCTATGGCATCGCTGCCGTCTTTCATCCCTTCCGTCTCGCGATACGGCGATGCGACCGACCCGCTGTCCAGGTGGTCGCGCCCGATCACTATGGGTGCGGAAAGCTCGCCACTACCCACCATCCGGTTGAGCTCGAGGCCGAACCGCGCTCGCTCGCCGTAGCCCAGCCAGCAGATCCGCGACGGGAGGCCCTGGAAGTGGACCTTCTCGCGCGCCATTCGGATCCAGCGGTGGAGCGCCTCGTCCTCAGGGAACAGCCGGAGCACGGTCTCGTCGGTCTTGTAGATGTCCTCTGGATCACCCGAGAGGGCCACCCATCGGAACGGGCCCTTCCCCTCGCAGAAGAGCGGCCGGATGTAGGCCGGCACGAAGCCCGGGTAGTCGAACGCGTTCTCAACACCCGCGTCCCGCGCCTGACCTCTGAGGTTGTTGCCGTAGTCAAACGCCACGGCGCCACGCTTCTGGAACTCCAGGATCGCGTGGACGTGCGCGGCCATCGACTTCATCGAGAGTTCGATGTAGCGGTCGGGGTCGCTCTCGCGGAGCGCGAGCGCCTCGTCGTACGACATGCCACGGGGAACATACCCGGTGAGCGCGTCGTGAGCCGACGTCTGGTCGGTGACAACGTCAGGGGTGAAGCCTGAGGCAGCGAGCTCGGGCAGGACGTCGGCGCAGTTGCCGACGAGGCCGATCGAGAGCGCTCTGCCTTCTACCTTTGCCTCATCCGCCAGAGCGAGCGCCTCATCCAGGTCATCGGTCATCCGGTCGCAGTACCCCGTATCGAGCCGCTTCTGTATCCTCTCGCGGTCGACCTCGACGCAGATGCATACGCCCCCGTTCATCGTCACGGCCAGCGGCTGCGCCCCACCCATGCCACCCATGCCACCCGTCAGCACCAGCCTGCCGGTGAGATGCCCTCCGAAGTGCTGACGGGCGAGTTCCGCCAGGGTCTCATAGGTTCCCTGCAGAATGCCCTGTGTGCCGATGTATATCCAGCTCCCGGCGGTCATCTGACCGTACATGATGAGGCCCTTGCGCTCGAGTTCGCGGAACTTGTCCCACGTCGCCCAGTCCCCGACCAGGTTCGAGTTCGCGATGAGAACCCGGGGAGCGTCGGTGTGTGTCCGGAAGATACCGACGGGCTTGCCCGACTGCACGAGCAGCGTCTCGTCGGCTTCCAGCTCCTTGAGTGAGCGGACGATCGCCTCGAACGCATCCCAGTTCCTCGCCGCCTTCCCAGTGCCACCGTAGACCACGAGCTCGTCCGGTATCTCGGCAACCTCGGGGTCGAGGTTGTTCGAGATCATCCTGAGGGCCGCCTCCTGCAGCCAGCCCTTGCACGAGAGTTCGCTGCCGCGAGGCGCCCTCACTTCACGCGCTGCAGCCCGTTTCTTCCGCATGGGTTCGACCTCCGGGTTCATACCGCCGACTGCCCCGCGTGAATGCCGGCCAGGGCGGTCATCAGACCCTCCTCCGAATCAACTATGATAGTACGCGTCGGCAGCTGCTCGAGGAGCCTGTCGCCGTAGGCTCGCGTCGAGAGCCTGCTGTCCAGGAAGATAACAGCGCCTGTGTCCGTTGTCGAGCGTATCAGCCGTCCGAACCCCTGTCTCAGCCGCACGGCCGTCCTGGGTATCATGTAACGCGCGAACGAGTTCTCGCCGTCCGCCTCGTAGCGCTCGCAGTGCGCTTCGACCACGGGGTCACGCGGCACCGGGAACGGCAGCTTGACGATGACCAACTGCTCGAGCGAGCGACCGGGAACGTCCACACCCTCCCAGAAACTGCTCGTCGCGAGCAGAACCGAATCGACCTGGCGAGCAAACTGGTCGAGGAGCGAGGAAGCCGCGCCTCCGTGCCCCTGCGCCAGGACGAGCTTCCCTCTCGCGGTCAGCGGGTTCACGACCGCCTTGAAGACCGCGTCCAGCGCCGACCGCGCCGTGAAGAGCACAAGCGTTCCGCCCTCGGCACGCTCCGCCAGGCTGACGACCAGCCTGGCGACCGCCTGGTTGAATCCCGGCGAGGAGGGCTGCTGCAGGTAGCCGGCCACAACCGCGAGCGACTGGGCGTCGTAGTCGTAGGGGCTGCCCACGTCGAGCGTCCGGACCTTCCAGTCGGGTATGAGGTCGAGCCCAAGTCTCTCCATGACGAAATTGAAGCTCCCGTCGACCGTCATGGTCGCCGAGGTTGCGATGAGCGAGTCCACACGAGAGTAGAGGAAGTCATCCATCATCTCCGCCACGCTGACCGGAGCGCTGCGTAGCTCGCACTCGAAAGCATCGCGGAACGTCCGCACGTCCAGCCAGAAAACGCTGTCGGGATCGGAGGCCTCCGCCACGTACTCGAGGTTGGAAGCGAACTCACGCACGCGCGACGCGTGGAACGACAGATTCTGCACGAACGCGTCGGCCCTCTCGAGCTCGGTGTCCACAACCAGATCGGCCAGCGTCTCCGCTCCCTCGGCCACCGCCGACAACGCGGCCAGCAGCGTCCGGAGCTCCACATCGAGCAGCGCCGCCACGGGTGCGTCGGGATGGTACCGGAGCTTCCCGAACTCAACCTCCCGCCCCTCGTTCAATTCCTTGTGCTTACCCGCAAGCGCCGCGAAGAATGCCTCGGACGCGGCAGACGCAGCCCCCACGTCAGATACCAGACGCTCGGCGCCCGCGGTCGCGGACTCGAGGAGCGCCCCACCACCGCCCGACAGCGCGCCGACGACCTCCGCGAGGTCGCCGCTCGCACCACCTTCGTCCCTGTAGAGATTGTCGAGCATCGCCCTCGCACGCCAGATGTTGGCGCGTTTGCCGAGGTGTTCGGTCGCGACGTGCTCCATGTTGTGCGCCTCATCGCAGATGAGGTACGAGTAGTCGCCCAGTATCCTGTTGTCCGCCTCCGTGTCGCTGAAGAGAAGCGAGTGGTTGACGATAACGATGTGCGCCGCCTGCGCCGCCTTGCGGGCCTTGAGGAGGTAGCAGCTGTCTCTCATCGGGCACTTCTGCCCCAGACAGGGGCCGCCCTCCGCCGAGATCCGGCTCCACAGGTACCCGCGCTGCCTGAAGGCGGCGTTCTCAGTTATGTCGCCGGAGTTCGTCTCCTGCTCCCACAGGGCGACCTCGAGGAACGGAATGTCCCTGAGAAAGAGCTGCTCCTGAAGATTTTTCGTGTTGGTGGAGACGATGACACGCTCGCCGTTTGAGACCGCGAAGTGGACGGCGGGAACGAGATAGGCGAGCGATTTGCCCACACCGGTGCCCGCCTCGACGACGAGGTGAACGCCTCCCATCAGGGAGTCTCCGACCGCCCGGAGCATCTGAAGCTGCTGCGTGCGCACCTCGTAGCCGGGGAGCTCCCGGCCAATGCGCCCGTTCTCGCTGAACAGTGCCTCGAGTTCGTTCAGGTCTATCTCCCGGATCTCCTCGGCGGCCGTTCTGGGAGCGCCGATCCCGCGCGCCGAGTCGTAGCGCAGGAGCTCGCCCTCCTTCTCGCCGTGGTCCGGGACCGCCAGCGGGTCCAGCTTCGCCTCGGCGCGCTCGCGGGCCGCCTCGATGAGCGTTCTCGTCGCCTTGTCCGCGAGGCGGTACATGCGCTCGAGCACGCTGGCGCCGATCTGGTCGAGAACCCCCAGCAGAGAGAGGAAGAGACTCGACACCGCTCTGGCATCGTCGGCCGCGCGGTGGGAGCGTCCCGTGGGTATGTCGAAGAAGCGCGC
>JALGZG010000036.1:0-471 GCA_025782345.1 bacterium
GTCTGCCCGACCGGTGCCCTGCTGCCCGAGCCCGAGCTCCTCGTCTGGTGGCCGGAGTCCTGGTACGAGCGCGTGCACGATGAGCGCATCGCGGCCCACCGCGTCGACCTCTTCCGCTGGAACTACTCCCGCGACTTCAAGCTCCTGCACACCAACGCGTTCCAACGCGCGATCGGGGCCGCATGTCGCGGCGACAGCCTGAACGTCTACACGCGACTCCTGGCGGCCGTTCCCGGCGAGGAGGAGCGCCTGAGAGTCCCGGTCGACCCGCTCTACTCGGCGGAGGGGGGCATCACGTTCACCGACGGCGACCGACGATTCGCCATCATGAGGTCGGATGGCGGCTACCACAACGTTGACCGGTTCTACATGCTCTTCGCCCAGCTCGCCCTGTCCGCCGGCAGCGAGTACCCGCTTCTCGGCATCGACGACATCGAGGGTGGCTACCGCGGCGTCTTCTGCATCGATCTC
>JALGZG010000036.1:514-3927 GCA_025782345.1 bacterium
GCCGCGGACCTGAACGGCGACGGCATCGACGAGCTCATCGTGCAGTGCTACAGCCCGGAGAACGGCGTCAGCGGCGCGGGCACAACGGACGCAGGGACCTCATACGTCCTCTGCATGGACCAGTCGGGGAACATCCTCTGGAAGAAGCGGTTCGTAGGCGTCCACATCGGAACGACCGCTGCGGCCGCCGACGTCACCGGCGACGGGCAGCCCGAGGTCGTGGCCGTGTGTAGCAGCACGCAGCACATGGACATGGGCTATGTCTCCGTGCTCTCGGGCAGCGGCAAGACGGTCGCAGAACGCTCCGACCTGGGCGGGCTCTTCGGGCTGGCCGTGGCGGACTTCAATGGGGACGGCGCGCGCGAGATCGTCACCGGCGGCCCCGACGGCTCGGTCATCATGCTCGACGGCGACCTCAAGGTGGTCGCGGCGTTCACGGACACGGTTGATTTCACGCGTATCCCGAACTGGTCCCACCCCAAACTCACGGTTCCCGACATCCGCGCGATCGAACTCGAGCAGCTATATCGACGGGTCATCCCGCTCGCGGCGTTCGACGTGGACGGCGACGGCGACATAGAGACTCTTGGACTCTCCATCGCCTGGGCTCACATCCAGTGGAAAGCGCGCAATCGAGGCACGTTGCGCCCGCCGAGGGCCGACATCGTGGTCCTCGACAGCGAGCTCAAGGAAGAAGCCCGGGTAATCGTCCGGCCCGAGGAGTGGGGGCTGGAGTACGCCCCGTTCGACGCGCCGGCCTCCCTCAGGATTGACGTGTATCCCGTCGACATGGACGGTGACGGCGTAAGAGAGGTCCTGCTAAGTAATGGGACTCGCGGGCTGTACGTGCTCAAGGTGAAGCCTGCCGGGAGCGGGACGCGATGAGAATCCCCACACTTGCACTCGCGCTGCTGTCCGCATGCCTCCTGCCGTTGCCTGGGCTCTGCGTCCCGGCCCACGCTGGCGTGCCCGAGCTCATGGAGCGCGCTGTGCTGCCCTCCACGCCGGACCTTCCCACCTGCGCCTGTGTGGTGCCGCTCAGCGAGGGCGGCCAGCTCGTCGTGGGACTCGCGAGCGGCGAGGTCGTGTCGTTCCATGAAACCGCCGGCAACGTCATCCCAAGGTCCACGCGGCTGCCGGGCGGTGGCCCCATCGATGACATCATCGCTTGCCGGGTTGGCCGCGCCGCCGGAAGCGCCAACGAGTTCGCACTGTTCGCCGTCCGTGGGAACGAGCTCTTCAGTATCGGGTTCAGCGACATGAGGGTCGCCGGGCGGACGCTTCTCGCGGCGCCCAGCGGGCGATACAGGTTCGCGATGGCCCCGCGCTGTCCCCACAAAGACCCGAGCGCGTATGTGGGTGTCGCCGCCGACCATCCCGTTCTCTTCGACGATGACTCGGCGATGAGCATCATCGTCGAGGCGCGTTCGCTTCTCCCCAGGGTTGAGCCGGTAGTGGACGGTGCCCCGGAGCTTGCCGTGACCGCTCTGTCGGACAGGGTGGTTGTCGTTGCCGGGCCCCGCATCGTCGAGTTCGGCGCAGGGGGAGGCGTCGCCACTCAGATCGACGAGCGCACCGACCTCGCTGACGAGCCGGTGCGCGTGGTCATCGGGTGGATGCTCGAAGACGCTCGGACGATCGAGCTGAAGGTGCTGGACCCGGACTCCATGTGGGTCTCGCGCAGGGTGACTGCTCCTGGCCGGATCTCCGTTGTCGCATCCATCGCGGATTCGTTGATTGCGATAGGAGGTACGCTGCCGCTCACGACGTCCCACGACGTCGGCTGGCTGGCCCTCGTCGATTCCCGGGGGAAGACGATCGCGACGAGCGACCACGCGTCTCCCGTTACCAACATCACACGTGTCAGCGATTTCATCGCCGTGCAGGGCGATGAGAGCAATCTCTCCGTCTACGACATGGACCTCAAGCCCCTGTGGGACCACGACTCGCCCGTCACGGACGCGGTGCTTCTGCGCGGCCACTTCGCCGGGGGACAAGCCGAGGACCTTGCCGTGGTCGGGACGAGGACCTACCGCGTCTCAACGGCCGACGCCGACTCCATTCGGAAGTATCTCGATAAGCCCGAGTTCATGGCGGGTGCCGTGCGCACGAACAGGGGCTACGAACTCAGTCGCTTGTTCATCACCATCTACGTCAGCAACGAAGAGAGACTCCTGCAGATACTGGCGGACGACTCCGAGGCCGCAGCTGATGCGTTCGCGTCCGGCGAGCTCGACCAGGCCGTCGACCACGCGACGACCGCGCGCGCCGCCGCCGCTGTGCTCGGACGCCGGGAGGAAGTGGCAAGGCTGTCATCGCGCGTCCACGAGTACGCGTCCTACGCCGGCCGCCGCAGGTCGCTCCTGCTCACCGCGCTCGTGCTCGCCGCCCTGGGCGTGTGGGTGGCCGTCGAGTGCTCGCGCAGGACCGCGGGCGTTGTGATATCGAGCGGGGCTGCGGTGCTTCTCTTCGTGTCTGCCGCGTGGGCCTGGAAGCTCGTCGGGGACGCCGGTCTCAATCCGCTCCTCTTCGGCGGGGGCGCGATCGCCACGCTCTTCACCGTGCGCGCGCAGGTCGCCAGGAAGCCCAGGAGGCGGGTCGCGGGCGCCGCCATCGAGGATCTCATCCGCGCGCTCATGGAGTTCCTGCACGGAGCGGGGGAGGGCGTGCCCAGCGACGGCGTCGTCGACGCGGCGCGGAAGAGCGTGACCAAGGTTTCATATCTCGCTCAGGAGATGGTGGACAGCCTGGACGACACCGAACGATACGCGATGCTCAGAAAGCGGCTCAGGTCTCGCGGGGACGACTTCCTCGACACGACATACCCGCGTGTCGCGGTGGTGTTTTCCCTCGCGAAGCGTGCCGGGTTCGTCGTCCACGAGGCCGAGCGGATGTCGCGCGCGGCCGACCGGATGAGGGCCGCTGTCACGACGATCCTGAGTGACCCGCCGCCCGAGCTTCCCATTCTCAAACAGCAGCTCCAGGCCATCAAGGAGGGGCGGGACCAGCTGGCCACCGCCGCGGACAGGGCCTGGGCCATCGTGCAGACCAACCCCGGGTGCTCGCTCACGCGGTCGATTGACCGTATACTCCGGGAGAAGCTCGAGGAACTTGAGGGGACCGACGTCCGCGTCAGCCGTACGCGCGGCGTGCCGGTCGAGCGCGACGCCATAGCGCTCTGGTCCTTCGAGTTCCGGTTCATTCTGGAGAACCTGGTGACGAACGCCATCCGCGCGATGAGGTCATCGAAGGAGCGCGCACTCAGCATCGAGACCGTAACCGACGGGGCCATGTGCTCCGTCCGGATCGGTGACACGGGCGTCGGGATGGACGAGACGACCGCCGGGAAGCTCTTCGAGGCGAAGGACGACGAGCGAGACGGTGGCTTCGGCATGCCGAACTCGCGCCTGCGG
>JALGZG010000084.1 GCA_025782345.1 bacterium
GAGGTTCATCAGGCGTAAGTTGACGCATCAATGACCGTGACCCGCGTGGCTGTCGAGTCCGCTCGTCACCACCTCCGCCTTGAGTGCGAAGGCCCCTTCTGCCACATACTGTTCTCCCTGCCTGAGACCCGTCTCAATCTCAACGTGAGTTCCGTTGGTGCGCCCCAACACCACGGGCACGGACTCGAACGCATCTCCCTCGGGGATGAACACGACGGTCTCGCCCTCGAGCGACTGCACGGCATCTCTAGGGATCATGACGGGAACCTCGAGCTGGTCGAACGCCGCGTAGGCGGTGACGAAGAGACCCGGTCGCCAGTGCCCACCCACGTTGGGTATTTCAACGCGCGCGAGGGCCGTGCGTGTCTCTTCATCGATGACGGGAGACACGAAGTCGATGACGGCCGTCGCATCCGCGATGTCGATTCCCGATGCGGAGATGGTCATTCTCTGCCCCTCGCGAATGGCACCGAGGTTGATTTGCGGAACGTCGAGGTCAATCCAGACCGTACTGAGGTCAGCGATGGCCAACACGTCGGAGTCCTCTCCCACGGTCTCGCCCAACACGAGGTGCAGCTCGATGACGGTCCCACCGATCGGGGCACGCAGCTCGTGGCGCGTCAGAGCCCCGGCCTCGTGACTTGCCGTCAGAGTACCGAGCTCGTCATCGCTCACTCCCAACGCGTGCAGCGTCTGCTCCGCCGCCTGGAACTCGATGTCGGCCTCAGACAACGCCTGCCTCGCATCCAGATAGCTCTGCTCCGCGAGAATCTCCCTCTCCCAGAGTTCCTTCTCGCGCTCGTAGGCGATCACGGCCAGCTCCCGTCGTCCCCGGGCCCCCAGGTACTGAGCGCGCGCCTCGGCTAGCTCTCGGCTGGCCAAAACGGCCAGCAGCTGACCGGCCTCGACCTCGTCACCGATCCGCACGCTGACCTCGCGAACGACTCCAGGAACCGGCGGCACAACGTGGGCCAGCCGTTCTTCGTTGACACGAACTTCGCCGAGAAGTCGCGTGTGCAGCTCGAGTCGACCCGGGCCGGCCGTCGCAAGCTCGATGCCGGCGTCGGATCTGTCGCGCTCGGACAGCACGAGCCCCGTCTCGTCGGCGTGATCGTCGGTGTCGCTGTGACCGTCGTGGTCGCCGTGGTCGTGGCCTTCGTGGCTATCGATCTCTTCAGCCTCGTGGCCGCCGTGGTCGCCGTGATCGTGGCCTTCGTGACCGTCGACCTCCGACGCCTCGTCGTGATGTCCCTCTGCGTCGTGTGTGTCGCAGCCTGTGGTCGCGAACGCCAGGAGCAGGACGAGCGCGAGCATCGCTGCGACAGGGACCCAACTTCCAGTGGTTCTCTTCATCGGATATCTTGCCTCCGTCTCATTGCGATATGGTGAAGAAAGGGTCCGCGCGAACTGCGAGCAACGGCAACGCCAGTCCGCTGCGCGAACGCTTCTTCCGCTAGTTATGTCTGCTGGTGTACCGGAGGTGGTTCAGGATGGATCAGAGTCGGAGGACGACGGAGTCGTCGGTGGGGGGTCGCTCCGGGATCGGAGCGGACGAATTGGATCTCGTGCCAGATGCGCGCGGTGTTGAGTTCACTGGCGCGTCGATGGGGTCGAGGGCCTCGTCGGTCGAACGCGAGAGCTTGTGTTTCCCGGACAGGGCCGGGGGCGGAATCGCCACGCCGCCACCGCCGAGGACTACATCGGTGCAGCCGCCGCAGCAGTCGGCCGCGTCTGCCATACGTCCGAGTCCCTCCGTGGGTGTCCTCTCCCAGTCAGAGCTTCGCGTTCTCGAACCGGTGCACACTCCGCCGACGGCCACCTCGAGGGCGAGGTTGCCTTCGCTATCAATGCAGAGCGCAAGCGCGTGACCGCTGGGCAGCGCCAGCCCCAAGCAGAGCATGATCAGTGTCGCCGTTCTGAAGATCTTCATGAAGCTCCTGCGTGTGCAATGTGAGTTCCGGCTCGCGCGTCCTGTACATTATAGCCGACTCAGGCTGTCATGTCCAGCGGACTGCTGCGGCGAAGGAGCATGACCGCAGAACCTACTCGTCTGAGGGCACGAGCGCTTCCTCCATGCGGTTGAGCCGCGCGAACTCCCGGGCGAGCATGATCATAGTAATCGCCGTCGCAAGAACGTCGGCGATGGGAAACGCAACGAACACGCCGTTCAGTCCCATCACGAGCGGAAGCACCAGGACGAGCGGGATGAGGAAGATGATCTGCCGCGAGAGAGTCAGGAAGAGCGCCGGGCCGGCGCGCCCCAACGCCAGGAACATAGTTGCTCCCATCATCTGGATGCCGACCATGGGGAAGGCAAGTGCGATGGTGCGAAGCGCGGTGACGGAGAGCTCTATGAGCTCGCGGTCGCGAGTGAAGAGCTGTATCAGCGGCCGCGCGAATACGATCAGCAACGCGAAAGCGGCCACGGCGAAGACAGTCGAGCGGATGCTCGAGATACGGAGAGCGCGCTTCGCTCTGTCGAACTGCCGCGCCCCGTAGTTGTACCCGGCCACCGGCTGCAGCGCCTGCGAGAAACCGAGCATGGGCATGAACGCGAAGTGCAGCAGCCTGTTCAGAATGCCGTACGTCGCTATCGCTGTGTTGCCGCCGTAGTGCCCGAGCGTCCTGTTCAGTGTGACAACGACCGCACTTCCCGCCACCATGCGCCCGGCCGATGACGCGCCGACGGCGAGCGTCTCGCGCACGATGGGCGCTGAGAGCCTGAGGTCACTGGGTCTCATGGACAGGCTGCTTCTTCCGCTGGCGAAGTAGATCACGATGAAGGTGGTCGTGCAAGCCTGCGCCAGCACAGTCGCGAGCGCCGCGCCGCGCATTCCCATATCGAGCCCGAAGATGAAGATGGGGTCCAGCGCGATATTGACACCTGCGCCGATGATCATGACGGTCATCGCTACCTTCGCGCGACCCTCGGAGCGGATGATGTTGTTCTGTGACATCGCATAGCAGCGGAAGGCCGTCCCCCACAGGATGATCGACAGGTAGTCGCGGGCGTACGGCAGTATCTCCTCCGTCGCTCCGAAGATCCTCAGAAGATCATCCAGGAACACGAGACCGCCGGTGGTCAGCGCCGCAGCGAACAGAAACGTCAGCGCGAGGGCGTTCCCGAACGCCCGGTGGGCCCGAACCTCGTCACCGGCGCCGAGCGCGCGAGAGATGATGGACGCGCTACCCATACCGATGAGCTGCCCGATGGCCAGGATGATGAGCTGGACGGGGAAGCAGATCGCGAGGCCGGCTATGCCGAGCGTGCCCACGCCGCGTCCGATGAAGATGGCATCGACGAGGTTGTAGGTGGCCATGACCCCCATGCCGACGGCAGCGCCCCGATGTCCGTGTCGGCCAGGATGTGGTTGCGCTCCGGGTCAGGCACTCGCCGCCTCCGCGTCTGAGCTGCCTCTGCGGCGCAGCCTGGCCATCACGCGGGCGACGCCCGCCTGGCCGTCCTCGACCAGCAGATAGAGGCTGGGCACGAGCACAAGAGTGATGAGAGTCGCAAACACGATCCCGTACCCCAGCGAGATCGCCATCGGGATCATGAACCGCGCCTGGCGAGATGTCTCGAAGATCATCGGCGCGAGCCCGCCGTAGGTGGTCATCGTCGTCAGAATGATGGTGATGAGGATGAGCGAGTCGTTCACGACGACACCCGAGAGCGCAATGATGCCCATGAGACTGATGATACTCATGCTGTATCCCATGAGAAGGTGGCCGAGCACCGCCCCCACAATGCCGAACGGTATGGCCATCATCACCACGAGGGGCTGGGCGTAGCTCCTGAACGGTATGGCCAGGAGCGCGTAGGAGATGATCATGGCCAGCATGAAGCCCCCGATGAGTGCACTCATGCTCTCCTTGATGTCAGCCTGGAAGCCCTCGAACGAGTACGAAAGACCGGGGTAGTCCTCGACGAGCGACGGCAGCACCGACGCCTCGAGGCTGGCCTGCACGACGGAGGTCTGGTCGAACGGCTCCACGCCGCTCGTGACCTGCACCGTGCGTCGCCCGTCCCGCCTGGAAATGCTCGTGTAAGCGCGCCCGCGGTCCACGTCGGCCACCTCCAGGAGCGGCACCCACGTCCCCGCCGGGGTCCGCACCAGGAGATTCTCCACATCCGCCTCCCGGCTCCTGGTTTCCTTCGGCAGGCGCACGAGCACCTTCACCTCGTTGCGGCCCCGCTGTTGACGGAGGGCCTGTGCGCCGTAGAACGACGACCGGACCTGCCGGGCGACCGAACTCGCGGTGAGACCGACCGCCTGCCCCTCGGGCCGGATCCGGAAGTCCATCTGTTCCTTACCCGGGCTGTAGCCGTCGTCGATGTCCTTCGTGTACGTGAACTCCGCAAGCCGCCCAGCCAGGTCAGAACTGGCCTGATTGAGGGTTTCCACATCCCGGTGCGACAACTCGACGGTGAGTGCGGCTCCGGCTCCCGGCCCCCCGCGGTCGGCCTCGAAGCGCAGCATCTCGAGGCCCGGAATCTGTCCGGTCTCTTCTCGCCACAGACTGGTGAACCGGAACGTGTTCATAGGCCGCTCGTCCGGATCGGTCAGGAAGACGGTCACCTCGATTGTGTTCTCGTTGACGCGTCCTTTGATCCCCTCTGACAGCCTGTCGCCGCCGTGTTCGTCGATGACCCGGCCGGCCGCCTCCTCCAGAAGACCTCTGACCTCCCGCGCCCGCTCGAGGGGCACACCGTAGGGCAACACCGCCGTGACGACGGCACGGTCCGACTCGACTTTCGGCATGAGGATCATGCCCATGCGCCCGCTGAACAGGTAGCTCAACACGAGCATGAGCACAACGAGTCCCAGGGCAACGGTGACGCGGCGGTTGTCTATGACCCTGTGAAGGAACCGCGAGTAGCGGCCCTTGATGAAGAGCTCGAGTTTCGCCGCGACCCTCTGCTGCACGCGGTTGATGCGGCCCTCGATGCCGGTATGCGCGCCGGAGTTCCCGTGTGCCAGATGCGCCGGCAGAATGAAGAGCGCCTCCACCCAGGAGATGATGAAGACGGTAATCACGACCATCGGGATGGAGATGAAGATCTTCCCCATGAAGCCCGGGATGAACGCTAGCGGCAGAAACGCCACTATGTTCGTCAGAATGCTGAACGAGATGGGCACCGCGACGTCGCGCGCGCCCTGGATCGCCGCCTGCAGAAAGCCCATTCCGCGACGGCGGTACTCGTAGATGTTCTCCCCCGCAACGATGGCATCGTCGACCACGATGCCGAGCGCGATGATGAACGCGAACATCGTGATCATATTGATGGTCACGCCCATAGCGGGCATGAGGAGCAGCCCGCCCAGGAACGAGACCGGTATCCCCATGGTCACCCAGAACGCCAGGCGCATGTTGAGGAACAGGCCCAGCACTACCAGTACCAGGATGAGCCCGAGAAACGCGTTCTTGAGCAGGAGACGCAGGCGCTGTTCGTAGTTCTCAGACCGGTCGATCGTGGAGGCGACGTCCACGCCAGGAGGGAGATTCTCCTCGATGTCGAGCAGGGCCCTGTCGACCTCGTCCGACACGCCTATGGGCGTCTGTGCGCCGACTCTGTAGACCTCCACATCGACGCACGGGAGCCCATCGAAGCGCTGCTCCACGTTCGAGTCCTCGAAGCCCTCTGAAACGCTGGCGATGTCGGACAGGCGCACCACGGCGCCCGACTCGCTCGTGACGACCGGCAGCCGGGCGAACTCCCTCGCCCAGTCTCTGCGCTCCTTGACGCGCAGGAGGATCTCGCCGCCCTCGGTTCTCACGGAGCCACCGGGCATCTCGAGCGCGGCGGCCGAGATCGTCTGAGCGACCCCGTCAAGGGTGAGCCCGTAGGTGCGGAGCGTCTCCTGGGAGATCTCGATATGGATCTCCATGTCCCGGACGCCCGCCACGTCGACCTGAGTGATCTCCGGAGACTGCAGCAGTACGTCGCGCGCCTCCTCGGCCAGCTCACGCAGCACCTGCTCGCCCACGTCTCCGTAGATGACGAGATTACGCACCAGGCGACGCATCGACTGTAACCTGACCTGCGGCTCCTCAGCCTCCTTGGGAAGCGTGACGATGCGGGCGACTTCCTGGTCGATCTCCTGATAGGCCTTCTGACCATCGACGCCGGCGTGGAGTTCGACGCTGACGAGGGCCATGCCCTCAGATGCCGTCGCCTGGACGCGCTTGATCTCGGAGACGCCGCGAACGGCCTCCTCGAGCGCAAGCACGATGCCGCTCTCGACCTCTTCGGGCGAGGCACCCGGGTACGCGACGGTTATCGTCACCAGATCCAGACTGAACTCAGGGAAGACCTCCTGCTTGATGCGGGTGGTCATGAAGAGCCCGCCGATCAGAAAGACCAGCATCATGATATTGGCGGTCACATGATTGGAGGCCATCCACGCGATGGCCCCGCCTCTGCGCGCGTCCGTCATCGGCTCTTCACTTCTTCCCCCTCACCGTCGTCGCCGGCTGGCTTGCCGGCAGCCGCGGCCTTGTCCGCCGCGCCCTCGCCCCCCACCGCCGCGTCGCCCTTCACGCGCAGTGGCATGCCCTCGACCGGAGCCGAGAGGTAGCTCGTCACCAGACGCTCCCCCGCCTCGAGACCCTCCGTCACGAAGACGTGGCTCTCGCCGGTGTAGACCGGCTCGATCGTCCTGATCCTGAGGTCGCCATCGTTGTCCATCAACCAGACCCTGTTGCCATCGCGTACGTAGCGGCGATCGACGACCACCGCATCCGCGATGGTTTGGCCGAGGATCTCCACGTCCACGAAGGAACCCATGAGCAGGGCGGGCGCCGCTGCGTTCGCACTACGCAGACTGAACGGGTCGGACACCTCCACGATGACCCTGACCATACGGCCCTGCGCGTCCAGGCTGCGCGAGCGGCCCAGCACGCGCCCCTCGCGCCAGACGCCCTCGTCCCAGACGGCGTCCTGACGCACCCGCGCGACCGAACCACCCGACCCGCCGGCTTGCGGCGAATCGATCCAGACCAGATCGCCCGCGGGCACGAGGGCCTCCACCCAGCACGCGTCGGTGCCAACGAGCGTTGCCAGAGCCGTGTTGGCGGCGACGACGCCGCCACGGTTCACGAACCTGTCCTCGACGATGGCGTTGAAGGGAGCCACTACCGTCGTGCGCTTCAGATTGAGCCGCGCCTGCTCCAGCGCCGCCAGCGCCGCGTCGTAGGCGGCGCGCGCAGTCTCGAGCTGCGGCCCGCGCAGTACCAGTTCGGCGTCGGCCTCGTCGACGACGTCCGACATCAGCTCGTACTCGCGACGGGCGATTCCCTGCTGGCTCTCTTCAAGCTTGAGCGCCTGCTCGGCCCGTGCGAAGTCGCTCTCCCGCTGGCGCACCGCGAACTCGTACTCGCGGGGGTCGATCCGGAGCAGCGCCTCTCCCTCGGCGAAGCGGCCGCCGGGGATCAGAAGTGAACTCACGTAGGTCACCTGCCCGCTCACCTGAGCCTGTAGCTGCACTTCGAGGGCCGGTTGGACCGTGCCGAGCGCTTCGACCGCCACCTGCGCATCAGCGACCTCGAGCGGCACGACCTCGACGAGGCGCGCCTGACGCTGAGGCTGCCGGCGCGGCGCCTCGGGGCCGGTCGCCGCCACCACACCCGACAGGACCAAGCCTGCGAACAGGATCATCAGCGGCAACCATCGGTTCTTCAGGATAGCCTTCAGTGTGCTCTTCACGATTGTGTCCTCCCGGTTGACCCCGCGGGCCCATTCGCTGGGCTCCCCGTGTTCCAGCCGCCGCCCAGGGCACGGCAGAGTTCGATGCGATGGCCGATGAGCTCACGGTGTGCACTGAGCTGCTGACGCTCGAGCGACTGCTGCGAGATGAGGGCCGTCAGAACGACAACGTAGTTAATCTGGCCGCTCCGATAGGCGTCCCGATTGCGCTCGAGGACCTTGTTGGCCAGAGCCAGCTGTTCGCTCACGCTCGCGAGATAGGAGCTCTGATGACTCTCCCGCGTCAGAGCGTTCTCCACCTCCTGCAGGCTTGTGAGAACGGTCTGACGATATCGGTGGAAGGCCTCATCGACCAGCGCTTCCTGCCGCTCGGCCTCGGCCTTGCGTGCGCCGCCGTCAATGAGAGGCATCGTCAGGTTCCCGACGAGATTGCTGAGCCAATTGGTGAAGAGATCGGTGGTCGTGGTCGCGCTCGTGCTGACGCTCGCTGTGATGCTCACGCGGGGGAATCGGTCGGCTACGGCGACTCCGAGTCGCGCGCTCGCCGCCGCTACGTCCAGCTCGGCGGCCCTGAGGTCCGGACGGCGCTGGAGGAGCTCTGTCGGAACACCGGCGTCCGGAAGTGGCGGCAGTGCGATCAGCGCGGCCTCGTCATCGACAACGTGTGCCTGAGGAACTCGTCCCACCAGCACCGCGAGCTGATTCCTGAGAACCTCGAGTCGCGACTCGGCGAGGGCGAGATTGCCCCGGCTGGACTCGAGAAGCTGCTGCTGCCACAACACGTCGACTGCGCCGACCAGTCCACCTCTGAATCGCAGGGTGACGATCTCGAGCGTCTGCTCGTTCGCTTCCACCTGCTCACTCAGGACCAGGACCTGGGATCGCGCCTCCGCGATCTCGTACCAGGTGGCGGCGATTCTCGCGCTCAGACTGAGCACCGCCGCGCGCGCATCCTCGCGGCTGCTGTGCTCATCGAACACGGCGGCGTGCCTCGTCGAGCGTACCCGCCCCCAGAGGTCGATCTCGTAGGAGGCGGCGCCGCTCACCGAGTAGCTGTTGGCGTAGCTCTCAGGTGTATCGTCGCCCCACTGACCCGAGCGCGAAGCGCTCCCCTCCACGCTCACGGACGGCCACCAGGTAGCGCCGGCCTTGCGCGCGAGCGCTTCCGCATGATTGAGCCTATCCCACCAGACAGCCAGATCCGGACTCCCGGCCATCCCCTCTTCGATGACCACGTTCAGAGCGGGGTCGTCGAAGTCCAGCCACCACTGCTCCGACAGACTCGCCTCGCCCGTCGAACTGAACGTCTCCGGCAGACCGGTGATCTCCGGCACATCGTGCCGTCCGACGGCACAGCCTGCGACGGTCGACAGCGTGAGAAGCAGTGTGAGGAACAAGGCAAGCCGCCTCACGGACGCGTTCGGCATTCTCATGCCCCGCCCTCCCCTGCCGCATCGCGCCGGCGGATACTACTTCTGAGATCCTCGATGCCTGCAAGGGCGAACCGGAACATCCGCTCGGCCATTTCCTCGGGATCGGATTCGAACATCTCGTGTGGCACTCGCTTCGCGTGGCAGCCAAACCGCCGCATGCCTACGCCCAATGACGGTGCCAGGACCATGATCCGACACAGAACCAGATCATCACGGCTGACTGCTCTGCCGACCATGTCCCGAGCAATGCCCGTGAAAAGATCGAAGAGACCCTCGAGGACTCGCGTCCGCTCTTCGCGCAGGAACTCCATCGGGTCCGTCATCTCGAACGCGATGATGCGGGTGAAGTGCCCCGCCGGACCGGCGTCAAACGCCTGGAGCACCAGCGAACGCACAAACGCGCGAAGTCGGTCCTCGGGCGACGCTTCTTCCCCTGCGGACTGCAGGGGATGGGCCTCCTGAGCCAGTCTGTACGTGTGATTCCACACCTCGCGGTAGAGGTTCTCTTTGTCGCCGTAGTAGTAGTTGACCGCGGCCCTGTTCGCCCCCGCCTCCTCGCAGATCCTGGCGACGGTTCCCTCGTGGTAGCCGACGTCGCTGAACACCTTGGCGGCGGCTTCCAGCACCTTCTGCTTTGTATCACTCGAGTGCGTCACGGCAGTCTTCATATTCAACCTCCCGTTTCAAACAATAGTTTAAATCGTTTGTTTGACAACGTCAAGCACAAATCGCCACCGGGGGCCGATCCGGGCCGAACGGCGTGACGGTGGAGCCCCCGGGCGATGCTCTTCCCGGAGCACGAAAACGGCCGCCGGCAGATGCCGGCGGCCTTGCTCCTGGCACACCCCCTATTACGCACCCCGAGCTAGAATCTCGTCTCCAGACCGAGGATCGGGACCATGCCAGGCACCTCGTCCGGGACCGTCCTGGTGACCGTGCCGCTCTCGTCGATGGAGTAGTTGTACAGCGTCACGTTCTGGCGGCCGTAGACATTCCACAGGTCCAGGTATGCCAGGAGCTTCCAGTTCGCGAACTGGAAGGAGCGGTCGATGCGAACGTCGAGCATGTGGTAGTCGGGATAGCGCGCGGAGTTCTTCGTGCCGCGCACGACGTACCACTCGCCACCCACCTGCTCGGAGCCTATGACCGGCGTGTACGGGCTCCCGGTGGCGTAGAGGAACTTCGCCCCTATCCGCCACCTGTCGGACGGCGTGAAGCTCCCTACCAGAGTAAGATTGTGGGGGCGGTCGAATTCCGAGAAGTACTCCGGCAGGGACTCCCCGTCCCTCCTCACGGAAATCGAGTAGGTGTAGGCCAAGCTTCCGACCAGTCCCCTGCTCATCTTGCGCTGGACGCACAGCTCCACGCCTCGAGCATAGCCACTTCCCTCGTTCGTTGTGATCCTGGACGTGTAGCTGTGAACGAACACGTCGCTCAGGTCCTTGTGATACGCCTCTACGCTGATCTGGGTGTTCCTCGACAGCAGATGCTCCAGTCCGGCCACGTAGTGGACCGAGCCGCTGCTGCGGAGTGCCGTGTTCGACGGGTGCGAAGCCACCTGCCAGGGGGCCGCCGTCTGGTAGTAGTGTCCGTACGCGGCGTTGAGAGTGGTCCGGTCGGTCAGCGACAGGGCCATGCCAAGCCTGGGACTCAGCTTCGACTCGCCGGTGAAGTCGTAGTAGTCGTATCGCAGCCCGGTTGTCAGCGAAACGCGGCTGAAGGGCTTGACCGTGGTCTGCAGGTAGGAGCCGGTCTTGTAGGTCGGGGCGGGATTGTATGTCACTTCGTAGCCCGGAACGACCTCGCCGGTGGCCGTCGTGTCCGAGACGCTCCACATGTTCTGCTCCGAGTGGATCTGCCGGGCGAAGACCCCCAGTCTCACGTTCACTCGATCCGAGAGCCTGCGGTTCAGCTCGCTCTTGAGCTGGAACTCCTCCTCCCGAATCGCGTCACCGACAAGCCCGGACTCCTCCTCCGTACCGCGGCTCGTCGTCCAGCTGTTGCTGACGTGTGAGGCCGTCGTCAGGACGTACCCGCGTTCGCCCTGGAGGCAGCGCCAGTTCAGACCCACGGCCCTGCCGTGGTCGCTACGCTTCAGATCGAGACCGGGCCACATCCCATGCCTGTTCTCCTCCTCGGGGTCAGCCGCGATCTTGAGGTCATCCGGGAAGTAGAAACCGACGATGGAGACCCTGTTTGAGCTGCCGAGGTCGTACGTCACCTTGCCCACGACGTCCCAGTACGAGGGGAGCGCGGGCACGCCCATCGTCGATGTCAGCAGGTCGAAGATTCCTCTTCGCGCTGAGAGGAGCATCGTCCCGCCTCCGGGCAGAGGACCATCCGCCGCGAGGCTGAACCCGCCCATGTTGAAATTGAGGTTGGTGCTGTAGTCCGTGCTGCTGCCGTCCCGCAGCTTCATCTCGAAGACCGAGGACACCTTGTCGCCGTACCTCGCCGGGAACCCGCCGGTAAGGAAGTCGACCCTCTCGAGCAGACTCGGACTGATGATGCTTATCCCGCCTATCGTTCCCCCGGGACGGCCGAAGTGCAGCGCTCGAGGTATCTCGATGTTCTCGAAGAGCGTGCGGTTCTCAGTGGGGTCACCACCACGGACCACCAGGTTGGAGTTCGTCATGTCCGCGGGGCTCACGCCCGGCATGGACCGAAGCACGCGGAAGACGTCTTCCATCGCGCCCGGGGAGTAACGCATCTCCTGGGGGGTCAGAGTCCTGAAGCTCGTCGGCTTTTCACCGTCCTTGTGGAAGCGACTGGCCTCGACGAGCACATCCAGACCGATGTCCAGAACCCGGGGGTAGAGCTCAAATCGCATTGCCGTGGCGGGTTCGTCCTGGACTTCGACGTCGTCCACGGCCGCGACCTCGTATCCCATCATTGAGACCGTGACCCGGTAGCTCCCGGCCGGCACGTCAGTGATCGCGAACTTGCCGTCCCGATCTGTGATCCCGCCCAGCCCTGTGCCTGCGACCATCACATCGGCGGCGAAGAGGGGCTGGTGCGTGTACTTGTCTGTGACCGTGCCCTCGATGGAGCCAACGGCGAGGCCGTGCACCGGCCCGGCGTTCGCCTCTCGGCGCGAGTCAGCGCCCGCGCGGTGCGCCCCGCCAGGCGGGTCGCCACCTGCACCACGCGCCGGCGCCGCAGCAAGCATCGCGCCTGCGATCAGGACTAGTAACAGCGTCACTCCTACCCTCTTCACAATCTCGTCTCCCGACCTACCTCCTGGAACTCCGTGCCGACTCCCCCGGCCCATAAACGCATGCGTCGCCGCGAGTGTCAGCTCGAGCGGCGGCGATGGGGCGCCTCGTTATTGGAGTTACCGTATTATATCACAGTATGTGTGGAGTGTCAATGACGGGTGTGGGCAGAGAATGCGGGTACGCGAGCGCGCAGTGCTGTAGAACCCCCGTGAACAAACCGGAACCCCAGACCTGGAGAGACCCGGGGCTCCGATCCGCTGCTATCGGCGGCCGTGCTGCTGTTCGGCGGAGGGATGAGGATCTTCGTGGGCCTGCAACGCCGGCCGCCGATGTGGTGCGTGCTGCCTATTCCTCCGACTCCTCCTCGTCGCCTACCTCGTATGGCATGACCCATATGAGGCTGTCGTCGGGGTACTCGGAGTCGTAGATCGAGTCATGTGCCAGCGCCTGGACGCCTGCGCAGTGGACACCCCTGTGAGTCACTGTCCACGTTCCGACGAACGCGACGCCATCGTACTGGAAGGGCGAGCGGTTGCCGCGTGTGTGCAGGAAGAGAATCGCGTCCTCAGGAGGACCGGACACGGTCACGGTGACCTCCTCGCCTATCTCGAAGTGCATGATCTCATCGGGCACCGCCATGAGAACCGACGGATCGGTGATGGTGGTATCGACCGTCGCGCTCTGCACGTGGATCCACTCGATGTCCATCGTAAGCGTTTCGACGGAGTTGGCGACCAGACCTGAGATGTCCGTCAGGGTCCAGCGGCCTCTGCGGTGACGATGTGTGTTGCCGGTCTCCCCACAATGCCCGCCGTCGTTCTCCAGCGCCACGTCGTCGTTCCGCTGGAAGACCGCGTACCTTACGCCCTCGTGGTGCATCGGCTTCACGTATTCGACCATGTCCTCGTCGATGATGTTGAGCGTGCCCCAGATCTCCTTGTAGATCGTGACCTCGGCGATGCCTTCTGTGTGGTCGATGTGGATATCGCGAACGACGTGCCTTTCGGTCACCTCGCGCCAGAAGGTGAGCGGGTCGATCTCCTCCCGCGAGCCTGACCCGTCTGAGACCATGGACTCGGCGCCGTAGATCTCCGTCTCATCGAAGAAGCCGTGGTCCTCGACGAACTCGCGGAGCGCCTCCTCGTCACTGATTTCACTGACGTCCGTCATGGTGATGGCGTCCCCACAGCCGGCGAGCACGAACAGCCCGAGCGTCAGAAGCGCCGCGGCGATTGCTGGGACCGACATTCTCTTCCGCATTCTCTCCTCCTGCTGTTCTTGAGTAGTACGCGTCTTCCCGTCGTCTCATTTGCTTAGAGGACGTAGGCCCCGAGTATGTTCCCAGAAGATGCTGACGGATGCCGCCAGACCCCAGCGCGTCGACCGTAGAGCACGCGGCCTGGGCGCAGCCGGCCAGGGCACACGCGGGCTGCGGCGCACCCGAATGGACAAGGCGCGACCGCTGGAGTAGACTCACCGGGTTCACGGCACCGCGCGCCACTCGAAGCCTCCAAGGAGCTGGTTGGATGCAGTCCCGTCGACTGGTCCCATGCAGCGGACACACGGCACACACCGGAAGACACGAGATGCAGTCCGGACGCGTCGGCGGAGCGCCCGCGCGTGTGCGGCAGGTTGATGTCGCCGTGCTTCTGTGTGTCACCCTTGCACTGGCGCCCGTCGCGACCGCGCGCGGACAGTCGTTCAGCATCAGGCATTCCCCTCCTCCTCGCGCCGTCGCCGG
>JALGZG010000100.1 GCA_025782345.1 bacterium
GTCGCTCGCGGCGCTTGTCGTCATCCTCCTGACGGCCATGCCGTCGCTGGAGTTCAACCGCGCCCTCGGGACCCAGGACACGCGCACCAGGGCGAAACTCTGGGTTGAGGGCACCATCTCGCCGGGGGCGAAGATAGCCATCGAGACGTACGGTCCGGTGCTCAACCCAACGATCGAGCAGCTCGGTGCATCAGCCGAGGGAACCAGCACGGCCGTCGAGTCCTGGGAGGGCCCCAAGCGGCGCCTCGCGGAGCTCAAGCTCGAAGTGGGCCAGGAGAGAGTCCCGCAGTTCGAACTCTACGGGATCGACTGGGGCGACGCCGCGTTCAGACTGCCCGACCCGTGGGAACAGCCGGACGCGCTCGCATCCGCGATGGACACGCTGGGGATACAGTACGTCATCCTCACCAGCAAGGCGCAGCAGTACAGGCCGATGGAGGGCGCGGCCCCACCGGCCATCGAGACCGAATGGGCATTCTCCGAATGGCTCGCCGAGAACGCGCGGCTGGTCGAGAAGTTCACGGCGGAGAGAGAGGTTCCCGTCATCGACCGGGGCGTCGGGCGCTCGTTCCATAACCCGGTTATCGAGGTCTACGAGGTGACCAGCGCGTCCGTGGTCGAGGAGTCACAAGCGGCCGCGGGGGAGGCGGGGCGATGAGCGAGACCCGCCCAACAGGGAGCGTCGGACGTCGCCCGGGTCGGGTTCCGGGGCCGAGCGAGGTGCCGCAGTACAGCTACGACTGGGTGATTTACGTCCTGGGCGCTCTGCTTTCGCTCGCCGTCGCGTACGTCATCTTCAAGCTGCACTACACCTACGGGCAGGCGCCGCACCGCATCATCAAGATGCTCGCCGGCTGCTGGCGATTCCCCTTGGGGAGTGGCTGCCCGCCACTGGCGTCCTGGGTCTGAACGCGCCCAACCTCCTGATCGCGGTGATGATGCTCAGCTGGATTGTCCCGAGGATCATGCACGGCGAGCGCGTTCTGAGCAGGACGCGGCTCTCTGCTCCGGTGGCCGCCTACATCGTGCTCCTCCTCTTCTCGCTCGCGCGGGGCTGGCTGTTTCCGCCCGGGCCGGGATACGACGGGTTCCAGATGCTGAAGTCGGTGTGGCAGGTCGTCCTCGGCTTCGCGGTCTACTTCGTCGTGGCGAACGTGGTTGCAGACAGGAAGCAAATCAGCAGCCTGCTCGTGACGTTCGCGGTCGGGTCCACCCTAGGCGCGGTGATCGCGGTGCGGCAGTTCCTCGGCGCCGGATTCGACTCGCGCATCGGAGGCGCCCTCGGGGACATCAACGACCTCGGCGCGTACTTCGCGATGACCGCCTCCGCGCTCTTCGGGCTCTTCCTGACGTCGCGGGCGTTCACGGGGTTCAGGAAATGGATTATGGGCGTGTCCACACTTCTCGCCTCGTTCGGCGTCATGGTCCCGAAATCGAGGGGCGGCTACATGGGCGTCGTCGCCGGACTCGGTGTCCTGACCTACCTGATCAACAAGCGGGCCGTCATCATCTTCGCTGTCGTGGTGGCGCTGTCGCCGTTTTGGGCTCCGACGTTCGTCAAGGACCGCGTCGCCGAGACCAGGGTCGACTCCCTCGAGGCGGAGCTCGTGGGCGACGCCACCGATCGTCTCGACCCTTCGGCCGCCGTCAGGTTGGACATCTGGCGCATCGTTGCGAGGAAATCGCTGAAGAGCCCGATCATTGGATACGGGTACGCGGCCGTGCCGTACCTGACAGCCGACGAGCTCGGCAGGCCTTTCTCCGCCCACAGCCTCTACTTCGAGACGCTGGGCCAGACGGGGCTCGTGGGAATCGTCGTGCTCTTCTGGTTGCTCTTCGCGTGTGTGCGGAGCGGTCGGGAGCTTCTCAGGGTCGCGACGACGCGGACCTCGAGGGGGCTTGCCATCGGGTTCCTCGGCGCCACGGTGGCATTGATCGTTGCCAAGAGCATGAGAGCAACCTTTCCGGCGTAGTGGGGGGATAAGGAGCAGACACCATGAAAGCGTTGACCGCGATAGCGCTGACCGTCGTCATCACGTGCTGCGAAGAACGGTCCCGGCGCTAGCGCCTTCATGAGCGGCTCGAGGCAGGGCGACTCGAAGACCCACTGCGGGAGGCGAGCGGTGTGCTCAACAAGAGCCTGGCTATTGGTTCTCTGGCCGCGACCGTGGCTCTGCTCATTACGGACGTGTTTGACCAGAGACTGACTCACAGTTCAACTAGTGGAAGCTATTCCTTCGTCGCAGGATTCGTACTCGTCGACGGATGCATTTGCTTCGACCGTGGACGACGCGCGACGAAGGATGCGAAAGGGGTGTTAGCAGCATGAGACGCACCATCACGTTCACTCTTGTGTTTCTGGTGACAGTGGCCCTGGCCGTTCCGTCTCTCTCCTACACCGTGACGTCCAGCCGCCCGCGGCTGTTCTTCCTGTCGCAGGATGTGCCTGAGCTTCGAGCGAAGTGCAACGGGAGTTTGGCCGCTGACTACGGCGCGCTGAAGAACTGGTGTGACAGCGAGATGAACGCATCGCTACCACTCTCGCTGTTCTACCTAGAGAAGCACCTGGCCGCCTTCAGCTTCGTCTGGGTGATTGAGCAGAACCCCGTCTACGCGGAGCGCGCCAAGGCGATAGCCCAGGACGCCGTGAATCGCGGGCAAGCGGACGAGCTCGAGTTCCTCAGGTCGGGTTCGTTGTTCTTCGACTGGTGCTACGAGTATCTGACAGCGTCCGAACGGAACACGTTCGGCACGGCGCTGGCCGCGGGGGGACTGGCGCGGATCAGTGCCGAGAACTGGGATCAGATGAACAACTACCACTCCAAGGTGGCAAGATTGAGAGAGTTCGCGTACACGGGGCTGGCGCTGTACGGCGCCGGCGTGGTCGACGACGAAGCTGAGACGCTCTGCGATATGCTCCACGAACACCTGTACGGAAGCTCCCACACGCTCTGCTGCATCGAGGAGATTGCGAGTGACGGCAGCTACTTCCAGGGCGGGTACAATGCGAGCGGGCTCGTGTCGAAATTCCGGGTGGCGTGCGACCTCTGGGCGACGGCCACCGACCAGAACCCGTTCGAGGACAGCACGAACCTGCAGAATCTGGCCTCCTATCTCCTCTACGAAACCGGCGCGCGGTCCGGACCCGGGGGTAGCGCACGTCTGCGAGGGTCGCGGCAGGGCGACACCCACGAGCACGCGTGCTCAGAGGCCGTCCATAGACTGGCGCTCTACAATGTGGCCAATCGCTATCAGGACCGCAGAGCTCAGTGGATGGCCGACGCGATCGACGCCCAAGGACTCGGGTATGTGAGCAGCTACGATCGCTGGGAGATTATCGTCCTTAAGGACACAAGCCTCAGCCCTCTTCCGCCCACGGACCTGCCAACTGCTCGCTTCTTCAGTGGAATCGGGACCGTCTATATGCGAACGGGCTGGGATCTGTCCGAAACCAGCAACGACATCACAGCCGTATTCCGATGTGAGAGGTACCCGGCGGGCCACACACACGCCCATCAGAATCACTTCCTGATAGCTCGAGGCGGAGATCTGCTTGCAATCGACTCGGGCGTCTACGACAGCACTATCTCGAGCCATCACGTGAACTACTTCGAGAGAACGATAGCCCACAACTGCATGACCATCTACGACCCAAGCGAATCCACGTTCGGCTCTCGCTCGAATGACGGAGGGCAGATTCCTCCGTCGCTCTACGATCACGGCACCTTCTGCGGTGACGCGTCGCAGCCCGGCTACGATCGCGGCAGCATTGTCACTTTCGGGGACTACGGTGCTTTCGTCGTGATCAAGGGCGACGTCACTGCCGCGTACGCTCCAGGGAAGGTCGACCTGGTCGTCAGGGAGTTTGTCTACTTGAAGCCGGACGTCTTCGTCATCCTGGATCGTGTGAACGCTACGGCGGCCAGTTTCCAGAAGAAGTGGCTCATTCACTCAATCAACGAGCCGTCCTTGGCCGGCAGTCTCGTGACTATCCAGGAAGGTGATTCGAAATTGTTCGTGAGAACACTGCTTCCGGAGAGCCTCGCCACCACGAAGGTGGGCGGTCCTGGGCACGAGTTTGAAGTCAACGGAGTCAACTATCCGCCGTCCACGACTGCTCCCGAAGACGCCGGTTCCTGGCGCGTCGAGGTATCCCCGACGCAGGGCTCCGAGGAGGACCTGTTCCTTCACGTTCTGTACGTCGGCGATGCGTCCGAGCAATCGATGCCTGAGGTCATCCTCATCCAGACTGAGAACGTTGTCGGTGCTCAGGTGGGGGACGACGTCGTCCTGTTCAGTCTCACCGGGGGAACCGTCAACTCGGTCACGTATGAGTACCAGTAGTGACCTGTCGTGCGGTTCAAGAGAGCGTGTGAAGGTGCGTAGGAGCACAACTCCAAGTAGGACCGACGAGTGCTAGAGGGGAAAACATGAGACTCTGCTTCCTGGCCGACGCCGGGTCCGCGAACACCCAGGTTTGGGTCAACTACTTCGCGGAATCGCTAGGCCACGACGTCCATATCGCGTCACTCAGCCGCGGTCGAGGTCTCAGTCCAGCTGTGACGCTCCACCAGCTTGGGCAGACGCGGGATACCCGGTCCTTGCGTTCGAAGCTGGGTTATCTCGCACATACAGGTAGGGTTCGCGAGCTGGTGCGGGAGGTATCGCCCGACATCGTTGTGGCATATCGCGTCGCGAGCTACGGATACGTCGGCGCCCGCGTAGGTTTTCACCCGCTGGCTGTCGCGGCCCAGGGGCAGAGGATCATCTACCCTGCGCGTTCGTTGCCCAAGAGATGCTCCGTGAAGATCGCCCTCAAGACTGCGGACATCGTCAATTCGTGGGCCCCACACATGACGGAT
This sequence comes from bacterium, assembly GCA_025782345.1. Lineage (GTDB taxonomy): Bacteria > Joyebacterota > Joyebacteria > Joyebacterales > Joyebacteraceae > JALGZG01. The sequence continues at coordinate 4,863 of JALGZG010000100.1, forward strand.
CGTCTGGTGGAACTGGGAGCTGATCCGGAGAAGATCCTGACGTGCCCGCGAGGGATCAATCTTAAGAAGTTCAGCCGACGGAGCGGGAGCGCGTCGGTGGAGTTCACTGTCGTCTCGACCCGAGGACTGAACAGACATTATGGAGCGGACATTGTCCTCCGCGCTTCGCGCCTTGCATCGGAGAAACTGGGCAATGTCCCCACCGCCATCGCAGGAGGCGGGGATGCGGAATCGGCACTGAAGGAGCTGGCCAGAGACCTGGGCACCGCGACAGATGTGTGGTTCGCGGGCGAGATTCCCAACGATGAGCTGCCTGGTCTGCTTAGTCGGAGCGATGTGTATGTGTCGGCGGTTCGCACCGACGGCGTTTCGGCCTCTCTTCTCGAAGCAATGGCCTGCGGCTGCTTTCCCATCGTGACCGACAACGCCGCGAATCGGCTCTGGGTGGACGACGGGGTCAACGGATTC
>JALGZG010000046.1 GCA_025782345.1 bacterium
ACCTGCCCCCCAGCGCGCACCTCGGACTTGGAAGGTGACGTCCGGCCTGCTAGACTGAGTCTATCCGGAGGTCACGCTCTTGTCGAAACGAGTGCTTCGCACATTCCTGCATATTCTGGCAGCCGGCGGGATCGTTCTTGCGATTCTGGTGGCTGTTTTGCTCCTGACCCCATTCGGCGGGCGGATGGCGGCCTCGATCGGTTGGTCCAGGGCCGCCGGCGAGTCGGGTGTCGAACTCTCCATCGGGTCCACGCGCGGAAGCCTCGTCCGGGGTATCACCTTCGAGAACGTGCGGCTCGCCACAGAAGACGGAACGCGACTTCTCAAGGTCGATGGGCTGGGCGTGCGGGCAGGCTCCGTCAGTCTGAGCTCGAAGCGTGTGGAGCTCAGGGGTCTCCGGATCGACGGCGGCCAGATCCTCTTCGCGACCGACGACGAGGGCAAGTTGCTCGGCTGGTCGCGGCTCGGAGGAGGACGGGCCGAGGAGGCGTCTCCCGACAGCACCGGAAGCGGCGCGTGGGGAGTGGGCTTCGATATTGCGCTCTCGGACGTGACGGTGGTCATACGAAGCGCCGTCTCCGGTCTCGATCTCGTGGTGGGACCGATCGACGGAACCGTGTCCGGGACGGCGGCAGAGCTCGATGCAGTTCTTCAGGGGGCCGCAGCACTCAAGACGCCCGGGCTCAGGGAGCCCGTCACGGGCGAGTTCGACGGCAGCGTGCGATTCGCCGCGGGCGAGACCCTGGAGCTGGCGCCGCTTGCGCTTCGCACGAGCGTGGGCGAGGCCCTGGTCACCGGAACCGTGCGGCTGCGGGGCCCGGATGAGCCTGTCCCGCCTGCGGGGTCGCGCGCGGAGGCAGTCCAGGCCGAGGACTCCTCGGACTACCGCACAGGAGCCTCAGCCGACCTCGTGGTTGAGTCCACGCACGAGCTGTCGCAGCTGTCGGCGTTTCTTCCCGAGACGGCCTCCCAGAACCTCCGGGAGGCCACCGGGAATCTCACACTCACATCCGAGATCGAGGGACCGTTCGCGGACCTGACGTATTCGAGCAATCTGCGTGCCGACAGCGTCACCGTAGGCCCGCTGGAACTCGACCTCCTGACCGTACTCTTCACCGGAGACGCCGGAGGCATCAGCGCGAAGTCGCTTCACGCGGAGGGGATGGGTGGTACGCTTACCGCCACCGGGACCGTCAAGTTCCCGGGTGGCGGTGCCGACACGCGGTTCCCTCATCTTTCGGGCCGGGCGGAGTTCGAGGGGCTCGAGCTCGACCGGCTGGCGGCGCTTGCTCCTGAGCGCCGCACGCAAGTGTCGGGCACGCTCGGTGGAACGGCGTCGATCGAGTGGACGGCACCGGGGCTGTCGAATCTGAATGCGGCCTTCGACCTGAACGCCTCGCGGCTCGTCGCGGGGGAGAGGGACTTCGGTTCTCCGTCGGTCCGGGGCCGGGTTACGGACGGGCTACTTGTTTCCTCCGGCTCCTGCTGCTGCGTGTCCGTCGCGGCCCTCGGTCAGCTCACCGACAGTGGGCTACAGCAGGTGAATCTGTCGGCTACCGCTTCCGACCTGGCCGTTCTCGCGTCCGCTTTTGGTCGCGACGGGCTGGCGGGCAGCGGAACGGTCAAGGTGGAGTTGGCGGACATCGGTTCGTCACTCTCGCTCGCCGCGACCGCCGAGTTCCCCGATCTCAAGTATCGGCACATCCAGGCCGGACCTGTCCGCGTCGAAGCGTCCGGTCTGGACGGGTCCTACGACCTGCTCTATGAGGCCTTCGATTCTACTCTGCTCGGCAGGGCGTCGCTGGACCCGGACGGGGACTACACTGCTTCCGTCAGGGCCCACGCCTTCGATCTGGCGGCAGTGCTCGAAGATTCGCTTCGAGAGGCGATGTCGCTCGCCGGGCTCGTAACGGGCACGGCCGCCGTGAGCGGGGATCTCGGTGGCGCCTATGCGGTGACCGGAGAGATCTCGGAGCTGGACCTCGCCGCGCGCCGTCAGAACGCCGCGCTCAAGGCGCCCTTCAGCTTCACCGCGTCGCCGGACTCGATCCGCCTGACCGAGGCCGTGCTTGCAGGCACGTTCGGCGAGGCGTCCGTTGCGGGAAGACTGAGCACCTCCGACGCGATCGATATCGCTCTGACCTTCGACGGCGCGGAGCTATCCGAGATCACCGAGCTTCTGCCTCGTCCCCCGGACGCCCCGCCGCGCGGTCAGCTGGCAGGCAGTGTGGTTCTTGCCGGCACGAGGGACTCCCCGGTCTTCTCGGCCGACATCCGTCTGAGGGAGTTCGAGATGGCCGGCTTCGCGGTCGAGTCGGCGACACTCGAGGCCAGCGGTGATTCCTCCGACGTCGTGTTCGATCTGACCGCGGAGAGCACGGGGTCGGGTGTGATCTCGGTCTGCGGCTCGGTGCCCGTGGCGCCGGATTCGGTGAGCATTCTCAGGTTCGACTCGAGCAGAGAGTTCGGCGTGAGCATCTGGACGGAGGGCTTCACGCTCGACGCGGGCGAATCTGTCCTGCCCCAGGTGCGTGGTGAGAAGCGGTTCCGGTTGGACGGGTCGGCCCTCCTGACCGGCACCGTTGATTCCCTGGCCTCCCTCAACGGGAGCGGGCAGTTCGCGCAGCTCTCGGCGGCGTTCGACCTCGCAGAATTCGCGCTTGCGGACACTGTCGGCTTCGAGGTGGAGAGTGGGGTCTTCCGTGTCGATCAGCTCGTGATCGACGTCGTTCGGACGCACGTCTTAGGCGAGCCTGACGGTGGACGGTTGGTCCTGAGCAGCTCGGTCGTGCCCGGGGGAGACGTCAGTCTGGATCTGACAGCCGAAGACCTCGATGTCGGGCACATAGCTCGGACACTGGGGTACTCCTGGGGGTCCGAGTTCCGTGGAAGGCTGAATGCGGAGGCGGTGGTCAGTGGGCTCCCGAGCGACCCGCGCGCCAGCTTCTCGTGGTTCGTCGATTCGCCGAGAATCGCCGATTTCGGTTTCGACCGGGCCCAGGGCGCCGGAACACTCGAGGCCGGCGTCCTCAAGCTGGAGACGGCCGAGTTTCTGGCCGATGATCGCGCACTCAGAGTCGCGGGTGAGGTCGACGTGCGCTCCGAAGACGGGGAGACCCTCCCCGGATTCGACATAAGTCTGACCGCGGACGGCTTCCGACTCAAAGCGCTCAGGGCTCTGCCACCGGAGCTCACGAGTCTGAAGGGCCGGCTCGATGTCGACCTGCGCGTCAGCAGGAGCTCCGACGGGGTCTCCGCCGACGGTACGCTGAGCCTCACGGATGGAGAGGTCGGTGGGGCCGACCTCGCGAAGCCCGCCAGGCACGTCGCACTCGACGTGGAGGTGAAGGGCGAGACCGTGCTTCTCAATCGTGCGACCGCTGAGTTCGGCGCTGGAAGGACGCGTTCGGTGGGCGTTTCCGACTTCGTCGGGCGCGGGCCGACAGTCACCATTGTGAGACGACAGGACGATCCGGGCGAGGCGGTCAGCCTGGACCTGGACGTCGAGATCGAGGACGTCATCGAGATCTACAGCAACGTGGCGGACCTGTCGCTCGAGGGCGGAGCGTCGATCGGAGGCACGTTGGCGAAGCCACGCATCTCCGGTAGCGTTCACGCCGAGGAAGGCACCTTCTCGTACCTGGACAACGACTTCGAGATCGACGCGCTGAGCGTGAGCTTCATCGACCCGGAGCGCCGGGACCCGTACGTCGACCTCTCGGGCACGGCGGAGGTGGAGAGCCGGTCCGGCGAGTCCTACCAGGTAACCGCGAGGCTGAACGGGTACCTGTCCGACGCGGTGCCGGAGCTCCACAGCACTCCCTCCTTGAGCAGGCCGGACATAGTCTCGCTCCTGACCTTCGGCGACACGTTCGGCACGATGACCTCCGGCGGGCCGGGCTCGGACTCATCCGGCGGAGCCTTCAG
>JALGZG010000349.1 GCA_025782345.1 bacterium
AGACTCCGCCCGCGTTCGTGCTTCCGGATCTTTCCGGCAACGATGTTTCCCTCGACGACTTCGAGGGTAAGGTCGTCATTCTCGACCTGTGGGCGACCTGGTGTCCGCCGTGCAGGAAGGAGATACCGTTCCTGGTCTCGCTCTATGAGGAGTACAAGGACCAGGGGCTCGTCGTCATCGGCATCGGTCTCGATGATGGCGGCGCTTCGGTCATGGCCCCGTTCGTCGAGGCCAACGACGTCACCTACACGATTCTCATTGGCAACCGGACTATCGGCCGTGACTACAAGGTCAGCAGCATTCCCATGACCCTCACCATAGACAGGGACGGCCGCGTGGCCGCCAAGGACGTGGGTTTCACGTCCTCGATAGCACGTGCGATGCGCGCCCGCGTCGAGGAACTCCTGGCGCGTCCCGCGACAGAGGCGTAGGACTTACCGCACATCTTTGAGGATCGCACCGGGGGACGAAACGTGAAGTTGAGTGAACTGGCACTGCCCGCCGTCTTCGTTGGACTCTGGCTCCTGCTGCAGGTGGTCGTGCTGCCCAGGCTCGGAGTGGCGACGTGACTCAAGCCATCCTGCGCGCCCGACGAGCAGCGGGTCGAGGAGTCGTCGGGTCACGACGACGGTAGCGAACAGTAATGGAGCATCCCCTCATCGTTGTCAGGAAGTCGGAGTTCGTGCTCGAACTCGCTACGCCGGCCGGGACGCGCGTTTTCCCTGTGGGCATAGGTTCGAACCCGGACGGCGGGGACAAGATGAGGGAGGGCGATTGCAGAACCCCCGAGGGCGAGTTCCGAGTCGTGTCCATCGAAGACTCGAGTGAGTGGGAGCACGAGGGAGAGCGGGCCTACGGTCCGCTCTTCCTGCGTCTGGACTGCCCGCCCTGGGAGGGAATCGGCATACACGGTACGAACGAGCCTGCGCTCGTCGGCACGAGATCGAGCAGGGGCTGCATCCGCATGAGGAACGACGATCTCCTGACGGTGGCCGGCGAGGTGAGCGTTGGCACCCGGGTCAGGATAGTCCGCTGAGCTGGTCGGCCCGGGAGACCGGCGGCGGTCCCCGGGGAGGGGAATTCTGTTGACACGTACGATGCCCGAGAGTAGATTCAGCGTGCCTCAGGCGGGCGTTTCTCCTGCCGGCATCTCTTCACAGATTCTCGGGGGCAACTCATGCGACCCGGCAAGTTCGTGGCCGTCGCTGGAAACATCGGCGTGGGCAAGACACACCTCACCACGCTTCTCGCGAACCACTTGGGGTGGCGCGCGTACTACGAGCCCGTCATCGACAATCCTTACCTCGACGACTTCTACGCGAACATGGAGCGCTGGTCGTTCCACCTTCAGGTCTTCTTCCTCTCCAAGCGCTTCGAGATCCACAGGGAGATGATAAGTTCGGACGACCCGTGCATTCAGGACAGGACCATATACGAGGACAAGGAGATATTCGCTCACACGCTCCACGGCCAGGGCTTCATGTCGGACCGGGACTACGAGAACTACACCGCCCTGTTCGACGCGATGACGAGCTTCCTGCGCACTCCGGATCTCGTGGTATATCTGCGCGCCGGCGTCGACACGCTGCAGGAGCGCATCAGGTGCCGCGGGCGCGACTGCGAGAGGGAGATATCGGGCGAGTACCTACAGGCGCTGAACCTGGCGTACGAGGACTGGTGCGCTCGGGCAACCCGTATCACGGAAGTGCTGACCATAGACACGGAGGGCCTCGACCTGGTGCAGGACGAGGAGGCCGTGGACCGCGTCCTCACGAAGGTCGTGGGGCGCCTCGGCCTGACCGCCCGGGAGGACCAGCCGGTCGGAGTCGGCCTGGAGCTCGCGAGCATGTAGCGTCCACAGCGGGGCCGGCGTTCCCACGAAGTGCCCACCGGAGCATCGTTTATCCCGGATCGCACGTGAGCCGAATGAGAGCGGCATCCGAGCGTCAAAGCTTGGGGCAGCCGCGTTTCTGTGCTCCGGAGCGGCGCGAGGGTGCGCTCCGGGTGATTTCTTGACCTATAGTCTGTATGATGGTATAATGAGGCAGGAATGAGAATGGGGGTTCCATGACTCACAGGAGACTGGCGGGGCTGGCTTTGTTGCTGGCCGCGTTCCTCGTGTTGACGGGGACAAGCGTATCTGTGGGCGCCGACAAGAAGGCGCCCGAGTTCACCCTTCCGAATCTCGATGGTGATGACGTCACGTTATCTGAACTGCTCGAGGACGGACCGGTGATCGTGGACTTCTGGGCAACGTGGTGCAAGCCGTGCATCAAGGCGTTCCCGGATCTGCAGGAGATCTTTGACAAGTACAGAAACTGCGGGCTCAAGGTCCTGGCCATCTCGATCGACGGACCGAAGTCGATGTCGCGCGTCGGCTCCCTCATCAAGTCGAAAGGGAATACGTTCGAGGTGCTTCTCGACCCGGGCCAGAAAGTGGCAAGGAAGTTCCACGTGACGTCCGTTCCCAGGACCGTGCTGGTGAACACGGACGGGACCATCGTCTATGCGGTGACGGGCTACCGCCCGAAGAACCACGAGGAACTGGAAGCCGCCGTGGCCACGCTCCTTCCGGGCGATTGCCCGGAGGAGGAAGTGAGTGAGGAGAACGAGGAGAAGGCCGTTGAGTAGACAGGGCTGGACGCTAGCGCTTCTTCCCGTCGCGCTCCTGGCTCTCGTGTCGGCCTCGGTCTTGGCTGAGACCGACGTCTACGCGAGCGGCGTGGTGCAGTGGGAGTACCTCTACAACATGAACGACGACATCGAATCGTCCGTGTCGGACGCGAGAGTCGACCTCGATATGGGCGTGGGGCCGCTCACACTGGGAGTCGTGTACAGGGCGTATCAGCTGTCCGATCCCGCGTACAATCCCGCGGGCAAGGACATCCCGGAGGCCGTGGTCAAGCACAGGTACATTGCCTTCGAGGACGAGGACATCAGCTTGCGAGCGGGCCACTTCTTCGCGACTTTCGGTCGCGGGCTCACCCTGCGCAGCTACGAGAACGCGGATCTGGAGCACGACACCGTGCTCGACGGCATCATCGCCGAGTACGACGCCGGCGCTCTCGGACTGACGGCCCTGGCGGGCACGACGAAAGAGGATGAATCCAGAACGCGCTACCACACGCACGTTGTCAGAGGCGCCCGAGCCGCGATGCCCCTGGGCGAGTGGTTCGAGATCGCGGGGAGCGTCGTGGAGCGGTCCAGCATCCTCGAGGACGAGGGCGCGGCGGTTCATCCCGACTTCGCCAGGTTCGAGGACGGCGTGCGCGGGGCGGAGGTGTCCGGCTGGATCGGTCCATTCACGTTCGGGGGCGAGTACGCCGATAGGAGGGGGGAGTACCCGGAGGCGGCGAAGAAGGTCGATTCTGGGACCGGCGAACCCGTGTACCCGCGGGTTCAAGGAATTCGATGACTTCGCCCACAGCCTGGTCAATCCGCCAACGTGCGTGCGCGAGCATCTCTGGACTCTGATGAACCGCGCGACCTACGAGGTGGACCTGAACGACGAGCGCGGTTTCCTCGTGGAGGGAAGCTCGACTCTGGGTGACGCGTTCTTCGTGACGGGCGGGGCGTCGGAGGCGAGGAGCCACAATCGGGATCTCCGCCACTGGGAGATGTTCGGCCACGCGACGTACGACGTCGGTTCCGATGTGACGCTCGGCGCGGCCGCGTCACGATCGAGGGAGTACCTGTTCGGGGCGGAGGGCGGCACCGGCAAGTTCACCGAGCACACGACGGGA
>JALGZG010000043.1 GCA_025782345.1 bacterium
GAGTTCCTCCTGCGCCCTTCGTGCGTCGCGTCTGGCTCCGAGACGCTTGAATCCGTCCCGCGCCTCTGTCAGTCGTTCGATAGCCGTGTCGTGCAGGTCCGCCCCGAGGAGAACTCGGCCAAGAACCTGGAGAGTCTGATTGAGTTCGTAGGGCGCACCGAGTGCGCGAAGTCGCTCAATTGCGTCCTCGAGCAGGCGAACGGCCTCGTCGGAGTCGCCGGAGTCGGCGGCCAGTTCGCCGAGCACTCTCAAGGAGTTGGCGACTTCCAGTCGATTGCCCATCTCCTCGGCGGCGTTCCTGGCAGCCCCTGCCAGTTCCTCTGCCGCTGCACCGCGTCCCGTTGCCATCAGGGACTCGGCTTTGCGGCGCTGCAGTTCGGGCAGGTCATCAACAGTTCCTGCCTGCTCCATCAGCTCCTCGGAACGGCCAAAGAGCTCAAGCGCTGCTTGGTCGTTGCCGCGGAGGTGCTCCAGTTCGCCGAAGTCGCTCAGTGTACATGCAAGTCCGCAATCATCAGAGGCTACGCCGGCGCGAGCAATCGCCTCTCGGAATCTCCCGGCAGCCTCGTCGAGCGCACCCATCCTCATACGGAGAATCGCTGAGTTGCACAAACTCAACCCGAGCGAATACTCGCAGTTCGCTTCGCGCGCCAAGGCGAGCGATCTCTCGAAGTAGCTATCTGCCCGCTGCCATTCTCCTAGGTACATGTGTGCGCGGCCGAGATTCACGAAGGTGGTAGCTGCATCCTTCTTGTTCGTCGTTTCGTTCGCGATATCCGCATCGTCTCTGTACCATTCCTTCGACTCCTCCCACTCACAGACGGCAACAAGCGCGTTGCCCTTGGCGCCATATGCCAGCTTGACCAAGTGCGCGTCACCAGTGAGTTCGGCTGTCGCCAGGCACCTCTCAGAGAATTCGACCATCTTCCTGAATTCACCGGACATCTGATAGACCATGCAGAGACCGTAGTACGTTTCCACAAGAGAGCTGGGATCTTCCAGCCGCTCGGCTTCGTCCAGTGCTTCGTGGAGGACCCGCGTCGCGTTGTCCAGATCACCGCTCAACACGTACGCCCGCGCAAGCAATGTCTTGAAATCAAGAGGCGAGGGCAAGCATGGGCAACTTGTCACACCTGTGAGCGCGATTCCCAGTTCGCATACGCGGGCACAGCAGGACGCTCTCCCCAGCAACCAGTACGCTTGGGCTGTGTACATCAGGGTCTCCGGCGAGCCAGCGATCGCGCAAATGGACTCAGCCGGTAGGGTCTCAAGCACTTGGAGGTAATGCAACGACTCATCAGCTCTGCCATCACAGGCTAGGGCGGCCGCAGCCCGGAGCGCGTACTCGGCCGCAGACTCGGGCCGCTGACCCCGGTGAAGGTGCCAAGCAAGGATCTCGTCTCTTCTCGTGCCACCCGAGGATGTGTCCTGGGCACACTGCCACATGCCAGCCGCCTTCTCGTGCAGTTCACACCGACGTGCGGCGGACATACTCTCATATACGGCGTCCTTCAGTAAGTCATGGCTGAAGACCAGTTCTCCGCCGGGTTCGCTTGGCCGGAGAATTCCGCCGCGGACAAGATCATCGACAGCCCCCACGACTCGACTATCATCTGAGTCCATGACCTGCGATACGACAGCCCGAGTCACACCCAGCCCAAGAGAGGCGGCCTGAGCCACGCGTAGCTGGTCACCGGACAGCGCGCGAACTCGCTCTCGAAGCACTGACATCACGGACCCAGAGAGCGCCACAGATTCCATCTCAGGCTCAAGCCGCAGCCCCTGCGACGATTCGCAAAGGTGCTCGTGCGCAACTAGGTGCCCCATGAGTTCACGAACAAACAACGGGTTGCCTGCGGTGCGTCTGACCATCCAATCCACAAACTCGGGACTGGGGGTGCGAAGTGTCGTGTCTGCAAGGAGTCGAGCCGTCTCCCCACGGGAGAGATTCCCAAGCCGCCGCGCGTAGACAGGAATGACTCCGGTCCCGTTCTTCCTGCCCACCGCCGCGTCGGTAACGAGGTCCACTCCCTTGACATGAAGCAGGTCGACGGGAAGATCACGACACGCGAGCACGAGGAGTGACGGCCGACCTTGCTCCGTCATCACGCGCACGGTGTCTATCAAAGCTACGAGATCCTCCTTCGAGAGTTCGTCCGCGTTGTCTGCGAAAAGAAGAAGCGACTCGCAGACAGATCCTGTGTCCAAGACGTGTCTCTGTCTCCCGGACTCGTCAGTGAAGGCCGCATCAGGGTGTGCTCGACCCACGAACTCAAGACCACGGAAGAAGGCGTTGAACTCATCAGAGAGGATGACTCCATCACCGGATGGATTCACACGACAGCACGAGATGAAACCTAAGCCACTGGCGCGTGCTTCCACCTCCGCTGTCTTGGCGGCGAACGTCTTCCCTGTCCCCTCCGGGCCGATCAGCGCGAGAACGTGACCCAGTCCTCCTTGTGCACGAACGATCGCGGAATGCAGCAGTCTTGCGACGCTTCGCCGTGGTACCAGACCACACTCGGTCAGGGGGCGGCTCGATATGAGCCGTGCTGCGGCACCCTGCCAATCAGCCGCTTTCATCTGGCTCCTGACTTCCGCCACGGAAGAGGGTCTTACGGACTCCTCAGGGGCAACCATTCTCCGAAGCGTCTTCAGAAGTTGCTCGGGCACGGGATGAGGGGGCTGGCGAAGGATTGACAGAGCATCCGGAGTACCGGGCGCCTCGGTGTCGATGCCATCGGACAGAACATGTGCTGCCAAAGCCCCGACAGAGTAGAGATCCAGTGATGGACCCGGAGTGCATTGCTGGTCTGATGAAGGAAGGAAGAACCCGCTGGACGGGGAGTGCCGAGGAAGCTTGTGCAACGACCAGGCTGACCGCCGGAAGTCAACAAGCCTCAGGTCTGACTGCCGCTGCATGATGGACTCGGTGGAGACCAACACGGATCTCGGCGTCAAGCCGCAGTGAACGACCCCCATTCCGTGGACGTACTCCAGCACGGAGAGCAAAGCATCCAACCAAGCCCCGAAAACCTCAACTGTCCACTCCCACTCGGACCATCCACCCAGCTCTGAGTAGCCTCTGTTGCTGTCGAGACACAGGCAGCTGAGGGACGGTTCCAGAACCAAGTCCATGACCCTGGGGATCGAAGGATGTGCGAGGTATGAGAGCACGCGGTACTCATGCAGGATCGGACTATGTGAGGACGATTCGCCCTCGGCTTGGCGAGGTGCGAACTTCAGCAGGACATCCTGGCCCCCGAGGGCGTCGTGTGCCTCGCAGCGACCGATGCCATCCTCAACAACGACTGACCCGATGGGCTTGAACCGATCAGGAACTGGCCACTCATGCAGGTGCGGATTGCTGCCTCTTCGCGGCGCCACCATCTGA
>JALGZG010000098.1 GCA_025782345.1 bacterium
AGGTCAACCCCGTTCCCCACGACCGTTCCCCGGCCGCATACCTCGCGCAGACGCGCGGACGAGGATACGACCTCGGTGGCGCCGGCGACCAGGTTCCGGAAGACGCGCTCCGCGGCATCCGGGCAGGCGGGGTAGAACTCCGTGTGGAGGTCGTTGCAGTCGTAGACGACCGGGATCCCGAGCTCCTTGATGCGAGGAACGATCGGTGCGGCCCATATGTAGGAGCAGACGACGACGTCCGGTTCAAAGGACCGCACCCTCGACAGGAGTGCGCGGAGTCCGGTGCTGGAGAGAATCCCCGTGAGCGCTCTGACGGCGGCGATATTCGAGTCGGGCCGAGGCGTAGCGGACGCGCGGGTGGCGCGCGTCGGTCCTTTCCCGGAAGCTGTTCTCGCCCGCGCGGGCGTTGACAGGGGAGAGGAAGAGCACGTCCCAGTTGTCGGGGAACCGGCGCACGAGCTGGTGCTTCCGCGAGACCTGGGACAGCCACTGCACTTCCGATATGTAGAGGACCCTCATGTAATTCTCCGTCTGCCAGCGTGCCCGAAGCGCCACACAGTCTAGCGGTTGGGTCGCGTCGTCGCAACCGAAGACTCGCGCAGACGTGACAGCGTCTGCCCGAGCGTGTACAATCAGCGCGCAGAACTAAGGAAGGAGGTGCGAACGTGGAAACGAAGAGCGTCCCCATCAAGTTCCCCGAGGGCGCGAACATCATTCTCGGACAGAGTCACTTCATCAAGACGGTCGAGGATCTCTACGAGATCCTGATCAGCGCAGTACCTGGCATGAAGTTCGGTGTGGCGTTCTGCGAGGCGTCGCGGGCCACAGCTTCATCGTCGTGATGACCGACGGCTTCCCCATCAACGTTCTCAACGCGGTCAAGGCCTGTCCCGAGGTGTGTTGCATCTACTGCGCGACCGCCAACCCGGTCGAGGCGATCGTCGTCGAAACCGGGCAGGGCAGGGGCATCCTCGGTGTCGTTGACGGCGAGAGCCCGAGGGGCGTCGAGAACGAGGATGACATCAGAGCGCGCAGGGACTTCCTGCGGACCATCGGGTACAAGAGATAGGCGCGACCCCGTACATGAGGTGGTCCCCGAGTGTCACCATCCGGGAGAACATCGCTCGCATTCTGTGTGGGGAATTCCGCGACGCGGCAGTAGCTGGTCGCGCCGCTTCCGTCAGCAGGAGAACTCGCGTATCAACTTCCGAGCATCACCGGCCATCTCTCTTGGGATGAACACCTTCGTCTCATCCGGAGGTGTCTCCGCCGGGAAGAGCTCGTTACTGAGGAAGCATGGTATGCCGCTCTCTTCGAGCAGCTCTCTCAGCTCACCGACGCGCTCGTCGTCTTCCGTAGTCTCGATGACGACGAGACCCTCAGCCGGAAGATCGCCGTCGACGTCTTCTTCTTCGTTCTGGCTTACCTGTTCTTCTCTCGTAACCAGCGGGACGTTGCAGTGCGGGCAGACCTCGATGGGGTCCTCGAACTCACACTCGCATTCCGGACAGGTGCCCACGTTGTAGCTCCTTCAAGATGTGTCGCGAGGGGTGTTGACTGAATGAGTAGAATACTAGCAACGTGTTACGCGGAGTCAAAGAAAATAATGTGCGGCGGCGGTCCTGGACGGCCGACGGCGGCGCGCTCGAGACGCGCGCCCGGTCGGGAGCGACGACGGTGACGAGTCGAAGCACGTACGCGGGCTCGGCGATCGGCCCGCGCGTGCCCCGACGCTCCCTCGGTGACGGCGGTCGGCTCTCGATGTGAGCCCGTCGTCGACCGGCGACGCTTCCCCGAAGCCCGCGCACGAAGCCCGCGCGCGGTTGACACCCCGGCGGTCGGGAGTTAGCATCGAGTCTCTTCCATCATCAGGTACACCTTGCGCTGCAGCGACGGGATTCCCGTCGCAGAAGGAGGTTGTCGGCATGGGACGGACGTTCGTGGTGTCCGCGGTTGCAGCCTGCCTGGTCGCGTGCCTCTGCCCGGCCGCGGCCGGTGACTACGCGGAGCCGCTCTTTCGGTTCGCGATCTTGAGCGACCGCACCGGCGGGCACACGCCGGGCATCTACCCGCAGGTGATCGAGGAGATCAACCTCCTGAACCCGGATTTCGTGGTCGCAGTCGGCGACTATATCGAGGGATACGGTGAGGACTACGAGCGATCCGAGGTTGAATGGGATTCGCTTATGGTTCTCATCGGCGCGCTCGAGGCGCCCTTGTACATGACGGCCGGCAACCACGATATCTGGGACGACGAGTCCGAGGTCATGTATAGGGCCAGAACGGGCTTTGACCCCTACTACTCGTTCGACTACGAGAACACGCATTTCGTGATCCTCGACAACAGCCGCATCAACGCGGCCGCGGATTTCCCGGAGGAGCAGAGAGACTGGCTTGTCGCGGACCTTGCGCGGCACAGCGAGGCCGAGAACACTTTCGTGTTCGCCCACAGGCCGCTATGGGCACAGACCCTCGTGCTGGGTCAGCCGGACGCGCTGCACGATATCTTCCTGGAGTACGGTGTGGATGCGGTCTTCAACGGCCACCTGCACCACTACTTCACGACGGAGTTCGACGGCATCGACTACACGGTCATCGGCAGCTCGGGAGGCGGCATGTACCGGAGCGCCGAGCAGCCGGTCACCAGGGGGGAGTTCTTCCAGTTCGGCTGGGTCACCGTGATGTCTCCCGGCTATGAGCTGGCGGTCATCGACCTTGGTGGCATCTACTCGCGCGATGTGGTGACGCAGGACGACGTCCGAGAGATCCGACGAGTGGAGAGCGAGCTGGTCACGGTGAGCGCCGTGAGGGTCTTCGACAACGCATCGCTCCGTGCGCCCGTGGAGGTCACGATCGAGAATGTGACGGACAATGTCATCGACGACGTGATGGTCTGGGACGTTCCCGAAGGGTGGACCGTCGAGCCCGAAGAGGCGATCCTGGCGGTCGACCCAGGCGAGACCGAGACACTCACCTTCATGATGCTCAACCAGGGAGCGCTCTATCCGGCGCCGCGCATGAGCTGCCGCTATCCGCTGTCGAACGGGAAGCTGCTCGACGTCGACCTGCCCGCGCGCGTGATGAGAACGGCGGCGGGCAGGATCACGTTGGATCCTCCTGTCATCGACGGTGATCTGTCGGACGCGTGTTGGGCGAGCTGCACACCGGTCAGCAAGCTCCACGCGGCCTACGACGCGACCGTCGAGGGCAGAACGGAGTTCTCCTTTGCCTGCGATGCCGAGAACCTGTACCTCTCAGCGATCTGCTTCGATCCGGAGATGGTGAATGTGGCTGCGAGCGTCGAGGAGCGGGACGGGCCGATCTACGGTGAGGACTGCGTGGGCTATTTCCTCCAGCCGAACCCCGGCGAGATGACCGTCTATCAGATATACGTCAATCCCCTGGGAACGGTGTTCGACCAGGAGATCACGTTCGATGAGACCATGTGGTACACCGCCAACAGAGAATGGGACGGCGAGTACGAGGTCGCCACGCAGCGCACCGACGACCGGTGGAGCGTGGAGATCAGGGTCCCGCTCGCCCAGATCGGCGGCGACATTGAGCAGTTTCCCACCTGGAGAGCCAACTTCAGGCGGAAGCAGGCGCGAACGAGTGCGTCGGCCGACTGGCAGGTGCCAATCGAGTACGACCCGAACACGTTCGGAGAAGTGGCCTTCGAGTAGCGTCGGGGGTCGCGCCGCCCAGCTCGGGCCGGGTCGCTGAGCTCGGGCCGCGCCGCTGAACCTGGGCCGGGTCGCCCAGCTCGGGCCGCGCCGCCGAACTCGGGCCGGGTCGCCCTCCTCCTTCGCACGTGCGGTGGGAGTTTCTGTTGTGAGCGAAACGTTCGACGTCATAGTGGTGGGCGCCGGTCCGGCGGGGAGCAGCTGCGCGCGCCGCGCCGCGGAACTCGGGTTTTCCGTCACCGTGCTGGAGAGATCCACCTTCCCGCGGTCGAAACCCTGCGGTGGCGGTCTGACGGAGAGGTCGCTGCGGTTGCTGAAGGGGGAGCAGACGCCCCGTCGGCGCTTCGACACGATCGAGATAGCGTTCGACCGGCACCTCTCGCTCCTCGTGAGCGGGCGCGAGACGCTCATTGCTACGACCACCCGTGCTGAGCTTGATGCGCTTCTTCTGCGTGCGGCCACGGCCGCGGGTGCAGAAGTGGAGTTCGGAAGAGCCGTGACCGGTCTCACGCACGAGGGCGAAGGAGTCCGGGTTCGGGTCGGGAGCGACTCCGTGACGGCGCGACACGTCGTCGTCGCGGACGGAGCGCGCGGTGCCGGGCGCCGCATGCTCGGCCTGAGTCCGCTTCTGATGGGCGGAGGCATCTACGTTCGCGTGTTCCCGGGCAGCGACGGGCTGCCAGAGCTGCCGGGCGGGCGTGTGCTGTTCGACCCCACGGCTGCTAAGCGGGGCTACGGCTGGGTCTTCCCCAAGGGCGACCATCTGAACATCGGCGTCTTCAGCCAGTGCGAACTCAGCGCGAGGCTCAAGCGCGACCTCGACGCCTTCGTGGCCCTCCGGGGCTTCGGCGCATGGCGGAGTGAGGGCCCGTTCGCATTCCCGGTCCCGATCCGAAGGCCCGCGGATGCGCTCGGCACCGACCGCGTGCTCTTCGCGGGCGACGCGGCCGGGCTCG
Source organism: bacterium (assembly GCA_025782345.1). GTDB lineage: Bacteria > Joyebacterota > Joyebacteria > Joyebacterales > Joyebacteraceae > JALGZG01. The sequence goes on from JALGZG010000098.1 coordinate 4,640, forward strand.
TCAACCCCGTGACGGGCGAGGGCATCTCCGCCGCCATTCTGAGCGGTCGCCTGGCGGCCGAGGCCGTGTCCGAATCCCTCGACACGGGCCAGGCGGTGTCCGCCTCGTATACGCGGCGAATCCATGCGGAGGTCGTGCCGATGACCGACGGCAGCAGGAAGAAGGGCGACTTCGTATACGGTCTCGGTCCAGGGTTTCTGAAGCTTGCGGCTCGCACTCCCGTTCTGAGAGCGATCATCGCACCCGCTTGGCGGGCGGCGACGAGGGACAATGACGCATTCTCACTGACGGTCGCGGGTGGGCCGCTCCGCCGCCGTGCGTGAGGAGGAGCACCAGTGTGCAGGATGATAGCTGCCGTGGGGCGCTTCGAGATGGAGCCTCTCGTTGATGCCGTCAGGGTGATGGCGTCGAATGCGAATCCCGCCTACGACCACGAGCTGCGCCCGGAGGGCGGGGCGCTGGTCCACGACTGCGGGTGGGGCGTCGCCTTCCGGGAGGGCGGTAGGCTCGTCAGGCGCCGGAGCGCGGCGTCGTGTCTGAACGACCCCGAGTTCGATTCTCTGAGCGGAGTCGAGACCGACCTCGTCATTCTGCACGCGCGGCGAACGCCGGACCGCGACACCATCAACGTACTGAATTCCCACCCGTTCCTACAGGAGTGGAGCGGGGAGGAGTGGGCCTTCTGCCATAACGGCGCCGTAAGCGACCTGACACAGCTTCGGAGTGACGGCTCGCTCCAACCCGCGGGCGGCATCGACTCCGAACGGCTGTTTCACCACGTACTGACTCTGCTCGACACGAACCGCGTCGTCGAGTCCCTCGCTGAGATCCTGCGTGAGATACGGGGCTTCACCTGCCTCAACTGCTTCCTCGCGACCAGCGAGAGCGTCACTGTCCACGCGCGCATGTCGCCCGACACGTCGCGCCCGCTCTACTACACACCGTGGGTTGCCAGAGGCGGCGACGTCGCGGTGGTATCGTCTGAGGTCATCTTCCAGGTTGCCCTGGAGTGGGAGAGGGTTCCCGACGGAAGCGCTTTCGTGCTGAGCCCCTGAGGAGTCCGCCTCGCGTGTGGGACGCGGGACCGGCCGACGCGCAAGCCGCCGCGCCGCCCCGATTCGTGTGTGCGGCAAGGCGTCCAGTCCAGCCCTTCATTGATTTGAAGCGTAATCTGTGGTATTATCTGTACTTGGGCCATTTGGCCCCAGAGACGATGATGTCCGCGAAGGTCTGATACTCACCCCCGGCACTCGAGTTGGTCGGAAAGGGGAGCTACGAATGAGGATGTACAGCAGAGGCATCG
>JALGZG010000298.1 GCA_025782345.1 bacterium
TGTTCACGAACCAGTCCTCGTTGTACACCTCCTCCGGTGGGCGGCGGCCGAAGAGCACGTTGTCCTCGATCGACTGCGAGAAGAGCAGCGCCTCCTGCGGGACGTAGCCGATGAACTCCCGGTACGAGTCCCAGTCCCACTCGGTCAGCGGCTCGCCGTTGATGAGGATGCGACCCTCCTGCGGCACCAGAATGCCGGCGATGAGCTTGAGGACGGACGATTTCCCACTCGCGACGGGGCCGACCACCGCCACCCGCTTTCCGAGCGGCACCGTGAAGTCGACCTTGTCCACGTTCTTCCTGGACCCGTCGTACGAGAACGTCACACCCTCGAACGAGAGCTCCCGTCACACCCTCAAACGAGAGCTCACTGACTTCCTCGAGCCTCTTCCCGGTCGGGCGAGTCTCGGTCACGGGGAAGCCGCGGATTTCCTCGACGCGGTCGACCGACACGAACGCCTGCTGCCCCGTCATGAAGAGGAACGGCACGTCCATCATCGGGCCGGTCAGCATGTCGAGGTAGAAGGCTATGACGACCATCTGGCCGAGCCGGCTCGCGAACGTGTCGAGCGAGAACATAATGACCTGGAGCTTGACGAGCCCGAGGAGAACGCGGATCCGCTCCTTTAGCACCGATGAGAGCTTCCCCTCCTGCGCCTCCTCCGCACTGAACGCCTTGATGATCCGGATGCCGGAGAACGCGGCCTCGAGGAGGTTGTTCGTCTCCGAGACGCTCTGCTGCGACGCCTCCATGTAGTAGCGCATCTTGTGGCGAAGGCCGTAGAAGATCCACATCATGATGGGCATCGGGATCACCGCTTCGAGCTGGACTCGATCGCCCGGAAGACGCCCGAACACGCGAACCACGCGATCTTCGGGAACTCGGCGATGTCGTCGGTGAGCCGCGTGACGACGTCGCCGGTCCGGAAGCAGTTGTTGAAGTGATAGTCCTTGTCCATCAGCTCGCCGAAAACGTCGTCGCGAACGTCGCGCTCGAGCCGCGCATTCATCATGGCGCGCGTGGCCGGATAGAACCGTGAGATGAAGTAGCCGACCAGGATGAGCGTGAGAATCCGCATCACCTGGCTGATGTCGGTGTCCGCGTCGCCCGCTCCCAGCATCCCGGACACGCGGTCGATGACCATGCGGAAGACGAGCGGATAGGCGACCGCGACCGCGGTCGACACGAGCGTGAAGAGCGCCAGGAACACGAGGATATGCTTGTGCGGCTGCCAGTAGCGCCACAGCCACCGCACGTGCTCCTTGAATGTGAGCCTCGGCGCGCGCTCCTCGCCGCTCAGATCGTCCCGATCTATGTCGTGCTCACGCTCGCTCACGCTGCCTCCTGCGCCGCGAACTGAAGATCGAAGAGATCGCGATAGACACCGCCCGCGGCGTAGAGCTCGTCGTGCGAGCCTTCCTCCACGAGCCGGCCCTCGTGCATGACGAGGATCCGGTCCACCGTCTTGATGGTCGAGAGCCTGTGCGCCACGATGAGCGACGTACGGCCCTCGAGCAGATGGTCCAGCGAATCTTGTAGTCTGCGCTCGGTCGCCGGGTCGACCGACGAAGTCGCCTCGTCGAGGATCAGGATGTCCGGGTCATCCACGATGGCGCGCGCGAAACACAGGAGCTGCCGCTCCCCCATCGAGAGGTTCGTGCCGCCTTCCGAAAGCTCGGTCGCGTACCCGTCCGGCAGCCGCTCTACCATGGCTTCGGCCTGCACAACGCGCAGCGCGCGCTGCATCGCCTCGCGCGGGATGTCGTCGCGGAGCACCCTCAGGTTGTCCTCAAGCGACCCGGGGAAGAGATGGATGTCCTGAAGCACAAGCCCAATCTTCTTCCTCCACTCTTTCTGCTGGTAGCGGCGGATGTCGTGGCCGTCGATGGTGATGCTGCCGCGGGTGGGATCGTAGAAGCGGAGAAGCAGGCTCGTGATGGTCGTCTTGCCACCGCCCGACAACCCGACGAGCGCCACCTTCTGCCCCCTCGGCACACTGAAGCTCACACCGTCCAGCGCCTTCGCGCCGCCGTCGTACTCGAAGGTAACGTTCTCGAACGCGATCACGTCCCATTCACGCGGGATGTCGCGGACTGCATCCGGCTGGTCCGCCGTGCGAGACGCGGTGTCGAGAATGCCGAACACCCGGTCGGCGGAGGCAAACGCGCGCTGCAGGAAGTTGAGCTGCTCCGAAAACATGATGAGCGGGAAGAAGAGCCTCCGCGTGTACTCGATGAAGAGGACGAGCGTGCCTACGGTCATCGCGACACCGAAGACGCTGCGCGCTCCAATCCAGATGATGACCATGACGGCCGCGATCTCGACGGACGCGAACGCGCCCCAGAACGCGTACTGCCGGAAGTAGACCCGTATCTCCTTCGAGTACTTGTCCTTGTTGAGTTTCGCGAGGTCCATCTGGGCCTTCTCCGTGTAGCCGAAGACCTGCAGCACCGGGATACCCTGGACGTACTCAGCAAGGAACGTCGAGATGCGCGCGTAGAGCTTCCGCACGGTGTGGAACGCGCGCCGGATGTACTTCAGGAAGAAGTAGGTCCCGATCACGACGGGCGACATCAGCACGAGAATCGAGAGCGTCACCTTGACGTCCACGGCCAGCATCACACCGAGCGTGCCCGCGAGCAGCACGACGTTCCGGAACAGCGCAATCGCGAAATCGGAGAAGAGGCTCCGCAGGCGCTCGACGTCCGCCTCAACACGGGCCATCAGCTTGCCCGGAGGGTTCTTGTCGAAGTAGGCAAGCGAGAGCCCCATCAGATGGCTGAATACCTGTTCCCGCAGCTTGGTTATGATCTCGAGGCCGACGCGAGAGACCATGATGACCTGTATGTAAGCGACCCACATGCCCACCGCGTAGAGGGCGGCGTACATGAGGCCCCGGATGAGGACGCCGGTCCCATCCTTGGCCGGAATGTCGGTGTCGAGCACGTGACGTATGATCAGCGGTCCGCCCAGCTCGGCTGCGACCGTGACAAAAAGCAGTGCGAGCGCCCCCGCGAGCGTTCGCCTGTGGGGTTTGAAGAGCGGCAGGATGCGCCGGAGCATCACGCGGAGCGGTATCCTCCGTACGTGTTGCTCGTCCTCCTCAATGTCTTCGTCGTGCCACCACATGGTCGGCTGTGCCTCCGCCTGAGAATGAGCCCATATGACGCCGGTCGTGCGGCCGCAGCACCGGCGCTCACTTGACCCCGTCGCGGCTGGGCCAGTTCAGCGGTTCGTGCGCCTGATGTACGAAAACCGGCGTGCGACTGCCACGCCGATTGCATACTACAGCCCGCGGGACGGGGACGCAACGGATTCCAGTTTGAACGACGGCCGGGACCGACGCCCCTGGACCGACGCCCCGACACCTTGCGGGGTCGCACGCACCGTGCTAGGCTTCCCCCAGCCGTGTGCCGGCACGCGGCTGGGAGCGCTCTGCGGTAGCAGACCACGACACCCGTGGAGCGCCAAGGAGAAGTGGTGTGATCGAGGGCGAGTCTCCAGCTCGGATGGTTCTCAAGGTGATGACTGAAATGCCTCCCCAGCGCTCGCGGATGGTCGTCTTGGCGATGTACTCGTGGCCCGAGTTCTGGTCGATGGGCGAGGGCTGCGGCACGCCGTCGTTCATGGCGTCCGTGACGAGTTTCCCGAAGCACGGGCACGAGATGCACGTTCTAATCCCCGGCCCGCGCGGAGTGCCTCGCGAGGAGGAGTACCGCGGAGCCACGCTTCACCGGTTCCGAACGGGGGTCGCGTTCGTGCCGGCATTCCGTGGAGGCCGGATCCTCCACCATATCAGACTCCTCGCCACATACGTCTACTGGTTCGTTCGCGCAGTGCCCGCGGGTCTCGCCCTCGCGGCGCGCGTCTCACCCGATGTCATCTTCGGCATGGAGAAGCTGGGAGCCCCTGCGGCGTCTCTGGTGGGGTTCCTCAGGGGCATCCCGAACGTTACACGTCTTTTCGGGTCCGAACTAGACATGGTCGTCGGACACAGGCTCAAGTTCATGCTCCGCTACCGCGACATCTGCGCGTTCAGAGCACCGGCCGACTTCATCATCATGTGCAACGATGGCTCCGCGGGCGACAAGATGGGCGCGATGCTCGGGGTCGACATGGAGAGATTCGCCTTCCTGCCCAACGGCCTTGACAAGGCGGCCTTCATGGCTGTCGAGCCCGCGGGTCCGAGTGCCACAGACCTAGGTGTCCCCAAGAGGAACAGGGTGGTTCTCAGTGTCGGGAGACTCGATCAAGAGAAGCATGTGGACCGTCTGCTTCGCGCTGCACCAGAGATCCTCTCGGTGCGCGATGATGTTACCTTTCTTGTTGTCGGCACCGGGGAGGAAGGACCGGCGCTCAGCAAGCTGGCCGACCGACTCGGTGTCGCCGACCACGTCATCTTCGCCGGTGCGATCCCACATGAGAGCCTCCCAGGTGTCTACGCGAGCGCCGATCTCCAGGTGATGCTGTCGAACCGCTCGAACGCCACCAACACTCTCCACGAGGCAATGATGTCGGGTGTACCGGTCATCGCGCTCAACACCGGAGGAACCGCCGGCGCCATCGAGGACGGGAGGACCGGGATCCTGCTTGAGGAGGATGATCTCCCGAGGCTTCCCCGGATCATCCTCGAGCTTCTGGCAAACGACGAGAAGAGAGAGACACTGGCGGAGGCCGCCCGGAGGGCCGTGGACAAGAGAATCCCAACGATCGAGGAACGTCAGGCGATCGAGGTGGAAATCGTGGAGCGTGTGGTCAACGAAGACCGGGCGAAGCGAGGCGGACGGCGGCGGCGTTGACGGATCGTGCCGGATTGAACTAGCGGCGCGCGAAGGGCCCCGTGAGTCTGTGCGCGGACGTCCGTCGCCGAACATCTACGAGGCAGCCTTGGTGTCGGGATTCACGAGCTTCGTCCCGTGCGGACGTTCTGGAACACCGGAACGATCCCAATCGAACCGGAACAGCTCGGCGTTCCCCTCGCCCTTACCCAAGTGTGCCTCGAGACGTGAGAAGCCCACGCGCCGCCCGCAGTGCTCGCAGTACCGATAGAAGGGCGAACCTGATTCTATGGTTCTTCTGACCTCGCGATAGATGGCGCTGTTCCAGACCGCGAGTATCCCTCCGTCCGTGCGCACGTTCCCGACACTCTCCTCCCAGGACGAGTAGCACATTCGCGCCGTCCCGTCCGTGTCGATAATCATCGTGTCCCACGGGAGAACGCACCGCGCCCGGAAACCGCCGTCCTGGATGTCCGGGGGAAGATGCAACACGACCCCCGTCTCCTCGGCGACGCGTCTCGCCTCCTCGAACACGCTTCTCTGGAACTCGGGATGGTTGAAGAGGGAGTCGGCCACATCGGTCTCCCCCTCCACCGTAAGGTAGTTGACGTTCAGATCCTCGATGCCGACGTCGGCGGCCAGACGCACGAGGTCGACGAGTTCCTCGATGCTCTCGCGCATCGCGACGAAGTTCCCCTGAACCACCGGTGCGCTCGAACCGTGACGTCTCTTTGCCTCGACGACGGCGGCGATCCCAGACAGCAGCCGGTCGAAACGCAGGCCCCTGCGCAGCCGCTCGACGGTCTCGGCCCTCGCGCCGTCGATCGAAAAAGTGAACATGTCGACCCGCGCGGAACACACGAGGAAATCGGCCAGCTCGGGGGTCACGAGCATGCCGTTCGTCATGATGTTGCAGCCGATCCCGCGCTCCCCGGCCATGCGGAGCATCTCCGGCGCGTCTCGATTGAGAAAAAGCTCGCCGAGGCTGCAGAATCTGTATTGGATCGCCCAAGGAGCGCTCTCTTCGAGTATCTCTCGGAAGAGCTCGATGCTGAGGTCAGCGGGCCCCACGGTTTCGTAGTGCACGCAGCCTACACAGCGGAGATTGCAGCGATGCGTCGGGACGATATCGAGGGTTCTCGGTCCCGTCCGCAGTCTCTCAGCCCGGGCTGCCCGTTCGAGGCGATTGATGAGGAATCGGTACCGCTGGCCGACTGAGAGCCGGCGAAACCGTTCGACACGCGTCCGCATATACTTGGCTCGCGAGGAGCATTCATGCCTGCTGGCCATGACGAGAGCCTACAGCGCGCTGGCACCACAGTAAAGCAAGTTGCGCGGCGAGAAGAGGGCGCCGCGGGCCTGTCTACCGATGCGAGCGACCGCAGACCTGGGCGCCGCGCGGCACCAGCAGATGGAATCTCTCGCAACATATGACCGAACTCGGTGTAGCATACTGTGGAGATGCTGTGGTATGCTTCAATCGCTGGAACTGGGACCACTTCGGCGCGCCACCACACTTCACGCGGGCGGCGCCATCCGGAGGTCAGCATGGCAAAGAGCCCAGAACAACGACCCGCCAATCCCTCAGCCTGGCGCGCACTGACGGCATTGAGGGACTTCCCCTACCCATATGTCGCGGCTCTCGCCATATCGTGCGACCCTGACGACCTCCGCAACCGGGAAGACTTCCTGGCTGTAGCTCGCTTCCTTAACACGACCGATGAGACAGCGATGGGCCCGGGGCTCGGCCTCGAGACTGGGTTTGGCTTCTGGTTGTACGATGCGTGCGGTGGGTGCGACTTCACGCTCTTCCAGGGCGTTTCCTCTCAACGCTCCTGTAACGCACAATTGATTGAGGACCTGATCGAGTCTGGACACCTGGACTTCATCCACGGTTACGGCGATTTCAGCGAGGGAGGCTTCGAGCGCCGATACGCAAAGGAGGCATTGGAGTACCTGGCAGCCAGAGGCCTCCGGCTACAGGTGTGGGTGAACCACGGCGGCGACCGCAACACCCAACAGATCGGGAGCCTACCGGAGCAGAGGGGAGACAACAGGGATGCCGAGGAATACCACACAGACTTGCTTCTCCCCTACGGGATCAGGTTCGCAGAGAGGTTCGAGATCGTCCACACAGTCGGACAGGACGCACCGTGCAACCTCTTGGACAGACTGAAGCAGGCGGTCGAGCTCCTCCTGTATGCCGTGCGAGCAGGAGAATGGAAAGCCCGGACGCTCTTCTCAAATAGACTGCTAGGGACCCTACGCCTGGACGACGGGCAGTTCGTGTACACTTTCAGGAGATTCGCGGGCAAGCGCGGCGGTCTGCGCAGGGCAGGATCCGAGGAGTTGCCCGAGCTGATCTCCAAGCGCGTCCTCGACGAACTACAGGCGAAGGGCGGCTACACAATCATCTACACACATCTCTGGAGGAATCGGGAACGCCCCGACATCCTTCCGCAAGAGACTCAAGACGCCCTTCGGGACCTTGCAGCCCGACACCGACACGGCAAGATCTGCGTGACAACCACGAAGAAGCTGCTCATCTACAACCTCGTTCACAACCATTTGGTTTGGGATGTGGACAGCACAGGAAGTGAGTTGGCCATCCGCATTGGCGGCGTGATGGAGCCGTTGGGCGGCTTCAGGATACCCACGCTCGAGGAACTCCAGGGAATGACCTTCTACACGCCCCACCCTGAGGCGACTCGCGTCTATCTCCAGGACCGCGAGATCGGTAGCGCCGTCGCAAACCCGCCGGATCACACAGCCCTCAAGAGCATTAGCATCCCTCTCACACGTCAGGTATTCCCCCGGAAGTACTGCTCCTAGGCCCCCTCCCATCCGCCTGATATATTGATATACTAGACAAACTGTGTTAGAATGCTGCCTGGAAAGGTGGTGTTGGCGAACCAGCGAGTCGGCACCGTGGTCCGTACTCATGACAACTGTGACCTCGTGCACGGAAGCATGCCCGGATGGGGGGACGCTGTCCCGCCGGACGCACACAGATACAGAGTGCCCGATAGCACCTCGCCCACAGCAGCACCCTACCCTCAGCGTTGTCATCGTCTCCTACAACTGCCTGGCGCTCCTTCAGAAGTGTCTTGCCTCGATTCGCACAGGCGCCCGCTCGATGACGCACGAGGTCATTGTCGTGGACAACGCATCAGGCGACGGTACGCGCGACTGGATTAGCCGCTGTTCCCCCGAAACACGTCTCTTCGTCAACAGTACGAACCTGGGCTTCGCCAAGGGCTGCAACCTGGGCATCCGGGAATCCCACGGCGACTACGTGCTCCTGCTCAACCCGGACACCCGGGTTGCCGCGGGCACGTTCCTGAGCACCTGGGAGTACATGCAGAGTTCCCCAAGGCTGGCCGCGTGCGGCTGCAAGATCCTCCGCCCCGACGGTAGCATGGACCTATCCTGCAAGCGCAACTTCCCGTCGCCCTGGGACGCCCTGTGCCGGATGCTGGGACTCAGCAAGTTCTTCCCCCAGAGCACGCTGTTTGCCAGGTACGACGCGCGGCAGCTTGACGAAAACCGTCGCCAGGAGGTTCCTTTGATCGACGGCTGCTACATGATGATCCGTCGGGAAGCCCTCGACGACATCGGGCTGTTCGACGAACGCTTCTTCATGTACGCTGAGGAGATGGACTGGTGCAGGCGCGCGCATCTGCGAGGTTGGTCGATAGGATACGACCCTTCGGGCACAATCGTACACATCAAGGGTGAGATCACGAAACGCTCACCCTTCCGCATGCTCTACCATTTCCACCGGTCAATGGCGCTCTACTGCAGCAAGCACTACAAGCCGTGGAATCCGGTGCTGCTCGCCGTGTACCCCGCCATCGCTCTGCGGTTAGCAATCCTAGTGGTCGTGAACTTCCTGAAAACCGACAGGAGGGTAAGCAAATGAGGCCAACTGCGGCCTCGCAGGTAACCAGTATTCTGACGGTCGACTATGAGGACTGGTTCCACGTCGCGCACTCTACGGTGAGTGATCCCGCTGTCTGGGACGATCTCCCGTTGGACATCGAGGATGACACCCACCACCTATTGGACGTGCTCGACCAGCACAACGCCAAGGCGACGTTCTTTGTTGTGGGTTGGCTTGCCGCTCGCACCCCTGACACGCTTCGCGAGATCGTCAGACGCAGTCACCAGATCGGACTGCACAGCTACTTCCACACTCCACCAAACAGAATGTCGGAGGTCGAATTTCAGGAGGATCTTCTTCGCTGCCAGAGAGAAACCGTCGCGATCACGGGTGTGGCCGCGCGGGGATACCGTGCGCCGTACTTCGGGGTCCGGGATTGCTCGTTCTCCTACCTGGAGGTTCTGCGCAGATGCGGATTTTCGTACGACGCGAGCGTGCTCGCCGGCTTCCTGCCCGGCCGTAGCGAACCAGGAGCACCAGTCGCTCCCCACCCAACAGACAGCAGGAAACCTTCAATCTGGGAGGTCCCGATCCCGGCGGTGAGGATTGCCGGCTTCCCGGTAGCGTTTTCGGGTGGCGGCTTCCTCCGACTTCTCCCGGCGTGGTTCGTTCGTTGGAGCTCTCGCAGAGTGGCGGGCAGCGGCATACCGGTCGTCTACTACGTCCACCCGCGCGACCTGAACCCGGCGGGCCGTACTGCCCCCACTGGAATCGTGAAACGCCTGAGGTACTACGGAGGCAGGGGCACAACGCAACGGAAGCTTGAGGAAATCCTGCGCGTGAGCCAAGTTGTGTCCGTTGAGGAGTTCCTCTCGAGCGCCTACGGCCTGAGCACGCACGAATCGACCGATCAAATCGAGGGCTTGACCCTGGCGTCGCCCGGACGGTGAGCCCCAGATCGGGCGCACCGGCTGCCAAGCGCACGCCCGCACCACCACTGCCACGCGGCGCTCAGGAACTCGGGACACCTCGCGCAAGGTCAGCGGGCATCGCGCCGGGATGAAGACGAGCTGCAGGAAGAAGACACAGAGCAGGACTCCTGTCGTAGAGCCTTGCGAGGTGGGGCACGTATGGCGTACCGGGACGCAGACTCGCTTGCCGGAGACCACGCGGGAACCATCTTCCACTACAGCATCATGACGATGGGGACGAGAGCCACTACCGTCCTCGTCAACATCCCGACCTCCGTCCTCATCGCCCGGCTGCTGGGTCCTGAGGGTCAGGGCACCTACGCCTCAGCGATCGTCTTTCCCACGCTCTTCGCCTTCGTTGGCTTGCTGGGGATCGACGCATCACACACGTATCTTCTCGCCAAGAAGCAGTATTCCATTGCCCAGATCAACGGCCACAGCGTCCTTCTGACCATCGTTCTCTCCGCCATCGCGACGCCCGCGTATCTCGCCTTCGTCCACTTCTACGGCGGAGCGGCCACACCCGAGCTGAGATCAATCCTCGGCCTCGCAGCTTTGCTCATCCCCGTCCTCATGGCGAAGTTCCTCTCGGTCGCGCTCCTCTTGGGACTCCAGCGGATGCGCTGGTTCAACGGGGCGAATCTCCTACAGGCGTTCGTGCTCCTCGTTCTGATGTGTGTCAATCTGTTCGTGTTCCAGGGCGGGACGCGTGGAGCACTGATAGCATACCTCACGAGCGAGATCACGGTGACTCTAGTCGCGTTCGGTGTCGCCCGGCGGGCAGTCGGGTCCGGGCGGTTGCTGGAGAAGCCGCCTCCGGGGCTCTTCAGAAGGTCCGCGACGTATGGCCTTCAGGGACACGTCGGGAACGTGCTCGTCGAGTTGATGTACCGCTACGACATGTTCCTTGTGCTGTCGATCCTCGGCCTCGGTGCGCAGGGGATCTATTCGATCGCCGTAATCCTGGCTGAGAAACTGACGCACATCGCCCGATCCGTTCAGATCGTTCTCTTCCCAAAGCTCTCGTCGCTGGATGCAGACGAAGTGGATGAGCTAACCCCGAGGGTCACAAGAAGCTCGTTCCTCCTGACTGCTGTCTGCGCGATCCTATTGTACTTCTTGGGTAAGCCCATTCTGCAACTCTTCTACGGAAGCCAGTATCTCGCCGCCCTCCGTCCCTTCCGAATCCTCATACCCGGCATAGCCATGCTGTCCTTCTCGACGATCCTGTCGGGTGCTCTCTCAGCAAGGAACAAGAGGATCTACCTTACAATCGCGAGCGCGGCCGGCTTTGCCGTGAACCTGCTGCTCTGTTGGATGTGGATCCCGCGCATCGGACTCGAGGGAGCGGCGTGGGCGTCGACTGTCGCCTACACGGTCCGGAGTATCACTATGCTTGCGCTGTTCAAGAAGGTGTCGCGAAGGGGCATCATGGAAACCGTTCTCGTGCAACGAGAGGACCTGCCCTTCTTCGCCGCAGCGCTGAAGAGGGCGTTCCGCAGATAGAAGACGCCTCAGGGCCCTCTGATTGACACTGCCTGGTGGAGTACCAGACGCATTCTATCCCGTCACCTTCCTCACGTTGTC
>JALGZG010000066.1 GCA_025782345.1 bacterium
CGCGTAGGTGTACTGCGCCCAGGACACCGTCCCGGCCCAGCTCCTGATCTCACTCCCATCGACATAGAAGCGCAGGTAGTCGTAGCCGGCCTCCGAGGAAACCTTGTACCAGAAGGAGATGTCGCTCGCCGCGGCGACCTGCAGGGTGACCTCGAGGTCGGAGCGCTGGTTGTCACCCACATCGCCGGAACGTGCGCTGTAGGATCCCTCGTAGAAATCCACGTCGTCGATGACCCAGTCGGCGTTACCACCCATGACCCACGGATAGGCCAGGAAGCCGCCAGTCTCGAAGTCCTCGGCGAGCAGCTCCGGCAGCGTGAAGTCCAGAGTCGTGTTGCCCTGGAAATCGATCGTATGCTGGTCGGCGCCGAGGCCCGCGGCGCGCGCCACGACATCGTAGATCGCGCCGGCGGGGATATCGATCGAGTAGAACCCGGAGCCGTTGCTGTACACCGGATCGAGCGGCGTGTCGAGAACCCGCACGGTGGCTCCTGCGACAAGCGCGCCCTCATAGTCGTAGACCAGTCCAGACAGCACCGCCGTCGGCAGCGCGGTCATCGCGACCGACCCATCGACCGTCTCGTTCTCGATGATCTCCACGTTCAGGGTTTCGTCTCCGTAGCCAAAGACGTCGAAGGTAAGGGTCCACGCACCGACGGGCAGCATGAACTGGAAATTCCCGTCGACGTCGGTGACCCTGCTGGTCGGTCGATCGACCACGCCGACCTGTACGCCTTCGATCGGCAATCCTGTGCCGGCGTCGGTGACCGTCCCGCTGACGGTGCCAAGACCGCCCATGACGCCAAGCACGGCCTCATAGGCGTCTACGAAGCCGTGGCCGTAGGTGTTGTCCTCGCCCGGGGTGCCCTTGTCTATGGCAGTGTCCATCAGGATCTGCTTGATGGTCTCCACGTCCAGATCGGGGTTCGCCGCGCACATGAGGGCGACCACGCCGGCAATGTGGGGGCCGGCCATCGACGTGCCGTCCAGGTTCGTGTAGCCACCGCCCGGCCACGAACTGTAGATGTTGGAACCCGGCGCGCAGATCTCCGGCTTCATGGCATACGGGCCGCCGCAGTTGCTCGGCCCGCGGCTGGAGAAACCACTGATCGTATACGGCGCGTAGTTCTGAGTCGAACCGACACTGAAGGCGTTGTACGGACTGTCGGCGCGATCGGCAGGTGAACGCAGCGACGCAGCGTCCGGCCCCTCGTTGCCGGCGGACCAGGTCAGCACCACGCCCGCGGCCTCGCAGTTGTCCATGGCCGTCCACCAGTAGCTGAAACAGTCGGGGTAGCCGAGAGGCTCGTAGGTGCCCCAGCTGTTCTGGACCACGCAAGGCACATCTTCGGTTGTGAAGGGGTCGCCATCGGGATCGGCGAAGAACTCCAGTGACTCGATGACGTCGTTGTCGAACTCACTGCTCACGCCCTGGTTGATCGTGTTCGTGGCGATCCACAGTGCGCCCGGCGCGACGCCGATCGTGTCGTCAGGCGCCAGGCCGGTAACGGTACCCATGACGTGGGTCCCGTGGCCGGCGTTGTCAACCGGGAAGTCGGGCGTGCCCTGGCCTGAGTTGTCAAGCCAGCACTCGCTCGGGTCGGCGAAGAGCCCCCTCCAGCGAGCGGACAGCGCGGGGTGATTACCATCCACGCCGGTGTCCATGATGCCGACGACAACACCGGTGCCGTCAATGCCGAGTTCGTTCCACACGCGGCGAGCTCCGACAGCCACAATGCCCGGCGCGATGCCGATGCCTCGCTCGCTCGGAGGTGTGGCCTTCTCGCTTCGAATCGGCTCGATGAGCTCGGGCTTGAGATCGGGCTCGATGACTTCCACGTCGTCGCGCAGTGCCAGTTCGCGGATGGCGTCGACCGTGCCGACGACCACGACCGCGTTGACCAGCCAGTGACTTGTGTAGCCACGGATCCCGCCGTCGCGCTGACGCGCGTCGAGATCGTTCGTCAGCGCGTCCTGCGAGCGCTGAGCAACGTCCTGGAGCGCCCCGAGCACGGCCTCGTGCCGCTGCTGCCGGGTAGCCCGGCTGTCGTGCAGTTGCCGGTTGATGCTGTCGATGTCGGCCTGATCGCGCAGGACGACGAGGACCTTCATCTCGTCATCCCCATTGAGCGACTGCATCTGGGTTTCCAGTGCGGGCGCAATGGCGCCGGCCCAAGCCGAGCCGGCAATCAGAAGAACAACAACCAAGAGGACCGCTGTGCGAGCCGTCTGCATGCAACACCTTTCCTTCCCGGCGTTCGTGGCGCCGTCCGTTGTGTCGTCGACCTCGCGGCTCCCCCCGCATGCCGGTCGGTACCAGACACACGACCGCCGGACGTAAGGACCGGCGGCCCTCGATTACGAGCAGGCGGGACGTCTCGATCCGGAGAGCCCCGCGCTCTTCAACATTTCCTTGCCATTTTACACGAATATCGCCGAAAAATCAAGGGTTGCCTCACCCTGGTGACGTATCAGTCAGAGACAGGAACCCGGTGGAACGGCACCAGAGGCACGCCTGGATAGCCCATACGCGGCGAGAGGGGAGTTTGGTCCCGGCGCCATACCGGTTCCGCTTCTCCCCTCTCATCCTGGACGGAAGCCGTCGTCGGGACGGCCCCCCGGCCCCTTGCGGGACCGCTCGAGGACGTCAGCCGCAGACGCCAACTCAACCCGCTGACTCAAACGAGCAACGGTTGTTCGCACAACTACAACAGGATTGCTGTACTTGTCAATCAAATTGTCAGTCTACCGAGAGGTAACGATCGCGTAGTCCGTGTAGAAGATGTGCATCATACCATGGCGGCGGACGAACGCCAGGCGGATGTCGATCTCGCCCGTGTGTCTGCGGAGCAGCCAGAAGCCCTCGGGCACCGGTTCGAAGGCCTTGTCCAACTTGATCCTCTCGACCGGAAATGGAGGATCCGCGACCTCCCCGATGATCCGGACCAGCCCCAGACTTCCGACCTCGACCCACACGGTACCGTCGAAGTGCTCGACGTCTCGCTCGATTGCGGTGACGGACAACCTGTGGCACCGGCGTCCCTCCATGTCCTCGACGCCGGCAAGGAGAACATCGTACTCGCCCAACAGAAGCTCCGGACCGACAAGGCTCCGAAGCTCATACTCCCCCACGGGATGGCCCAGATCCGAGGAGAACTCCTCGCGCCGCATCCCTTCCGCACGGCGGTAGAAGAGCGACGCCACGGCCCGCTTCTCTCCGCCTTCCTTCGCGGGCTCGAGCATCTCCTGCTCCACGCGCAGCGTCTCGATGGCCGCCATCGCACCGTGTATGTTCGCGTTGTAGCCCTCGAGCACCTCCTCGAGACTCAGCATCCCGATGGAGTCGACGCCGGCGGGCTCCACGGTGCCCGGCCCCGCGGCCCTTTGCTTGAAGGGTAACTCCCATACTCAAACTCTAGCCGCAGCCTCCACGCGTGTCAACAGCGGCAGCCCACGCTTGACGGTGCCGCTCGGGGACGTGCATACTCACCCTCTAGGATTCACATGCCACGTCTCTTCACCACGGAGACCCGGACCATGACTGAGCGAAGACATCACCCGTCGATCATCTCGGCGCTGGGACTGCTTCTGTGCGCCTCCGTTCTCCACGCGGGCACGGTGATCGACCTTGCTTCCGAGGGCGCGCCGTCCATTCACGGCACATCCGCGGAGGAGCAGTTCGGCTACTGCACCGCCGTGGGCGATCTCGACGGCGATGGCGGCGCCGAACTCGTCGTCGGCGCCCCGGGACTGGTGGACAGCGCCGGCACGGCACACACGGGCGCGGTCTTCGTGTTCCGCCTCTCTGCTCTCGACACGCTGTCCGCTGAGATCCACGCGGCGACCCTTGCCGAGTGGACGATTGCCGGGAGCGGCGCTCGCGGAAGGTTCGGCTCGGCAGTGGCCATCGCCGATCTTGACGGCGACGGCTTCGACGACCTTGCCGTCAGCGCACCTGGCGCCGGGGACGAAAGCGGCATCGCGCACGGCGAAGTGTCTGTCTACTTCGGCGGGCCGGAAGGCTCCTGGAGCCACGGCCGGAATGCGGCTCCCGAGGTAGTTCTGACGGGCTCGCTGCCCGGCGCGAGACTGGGCTTCTCCATGCTCGCCCGCGACATCGACGATGACGGGCCCACCGAGCTTCTGATCTCGGAGCCAGGGGGCGGCGGGATGAAGGGAGCGCGACCAGGCGTGGTCTACGTGGTCAGAGGCGAGGCGCTCCGTTCCTTCTACGGAGCCGCGACCGTCTCTGATGTCGCTGCGGCCAGCGTCAGTGGCGAGAGCGCGGATGACGCACTGGCGGGGCTGGCAGTGGCCGACACCGACGGAGATGGCGTCCTCGAACTCGTCCTGGGCGCACCTCAAGCAGACGGACCCGGTGCGAACCTCCCGGACGTCGGGAAGCTCTACATCGTCCCCGTGCACGAAGTCCTGGCGGGATCGTCGGCGTCCCTTTCGCTGACCGGAACGTCCGTGCTGTCCGGCTTCACGGAGCGAGGATTTCTCGGCCACTCACTGTCCGTCGGGGACATCGACTTCGATGGGATCGACGACCTGCTGGCCTCCGCCTACGCGTCGAGGGCGCACAGGAAGAAACTCGAGGCGACGGGAGAGATGTTCGTGCTCTTCGGAAACCGCTGTGGTGAAGGCGATGCGCTGGAAAGCGCCACGGCTTGGGCATCCACACTCGACGACCCTGCCGTGCCCCGATTCCACGGCAGGTCCAGATCCGACCTCTTCGGCCTCCCGGTTCTTCTGGCCGACCTCAACGGCGATGGATCCGTCGACATCATCGCCGCGTCGCAGTACGCGGACGGGCCCGACGACAAGCGGAATGCGTGCGGCGAGGTGTATATATACTGGGGAAGCGTGAGGTCGGTGATCGTAGCCAAGGCAGGAGGCACGGAG
>JALGZG010000200.1 GCA_025782345.1 bacterium
GGTCGCAGTCTGGACAAGACAGAACAGGAGGACGGGGCGTCTGCCGAGGGCGCAGCGGGCGGCCACAGAACAGAGAAGGTCGCTGGGGCTTCTCCCGGCGACGTTCTCGATGCATGGCGGGGCACAGTAGACGAGTTTCGAACTCCTGACCTGGTCCTGGAACTATTCTGCCGCATCCAGCGCCCGGACACGGACTGCTTCCCCGGAGGGGCCTTGCGACCGTCGGGGCCGGGATGCTAGTATATGACTGAACATCAACGTATCCGCCGCCCTCCACATGATGCCTCACGCTCAGCAGAACGGAGGTCAGCCGTGCGCCCCTTGCCGCCACTGGCACTCGCAGTGCTTGCTCTGGCTCTCGTCGTTCCCGCCCAAGACACTACCTGGCACGTTCTTTCCCAATGCCCGCCCGTCACCACGGCTACCCTGCTGCAGCAGGGGCAACGCTCGGTGACGCCCCAGCCTGGCTTCACCTGCGCGGTGCCCGCGGCCAGTCACGCCTGCCGGTTCTGGGGAATGGTCGGAACCTCGCCCCAGCAGAACATCGTGGACGACCAGCTGGTAAGCGGCACGCATTCCCTTTTAGCACTGGGCGAGTCCAACCCGCACGGTTGGGGTGTGGCCTACTACTCTGACCCCCTCCTGGTGGATCTGGACCGCCCCCAGCTCCTCCGGGGCGGACCCAAGGCCAACCACGACTTCGACGACGGCTTCCGGGATGCGGTCGCCGAGATGCTGGCGCTGGATGCACACTCTGCAGTGGTCCACGTGAGAAAGGCCACGTCTGGGCACACAGGCGTCCCCGACCCGCACCCCTTCTGGCGGGGCGGCCTGACGTTCGCCCACAACGGAGGCCTTGACATCGACGCGCTGGTTTCGGTCCTCGAGCAGGGTGACCCTGACTACCTTGACAGACACCCACCACACTATCAGAACCCGTACCTCGACAGTGAGCTGCTCTTGCTGTCCGTCCTCAAGTTCCGGGAGCACCGCGAGAACCGCCATGACGGTGTGGTGAGGGGGGCTCTGAGCGACGCCGTGTGTGAGGCCGCGCTCCAAGCCTACGACGCGGGAGCCATAAACACGGCGGTGAACTGCCTCGTGACAGCGGGCGACACCCTCATCGCCCTACGGTTTGACGTGAACGATGTGTCGCGCTACAGGGTGCGCTACCTGGAAACAGCCGGCGCCTGGATCGTCGCGTCACAACCCGTCGGCACTGACACGACGGGGTGGGATGTGCTGCCCCCCAAGAGCATGGGTATCTTCACCGCAACCGCCCCTCCAGAGATCATCACCATCTACCCGCCCCAAGGGCCTCGCCTGGTCCTCGGCGAGAGGACGATCGACGATGATCTCCAGGGTGACAGCGCCGGCAACGGCGACGGTGCCTGCGACGCCGGTGAGCGGGTAGAGTTGATCGTTCCGCTGTACAACGAGGGGACCGAGACGGCGACCAACGTCCGGGCCACGATCGAGACCGAAGATCCCCACTGTGAGATCCTGGACGCCTACGAGGAGTATGGCGACATCGCGTCTGGTGAGGAGGTCCCCTGCCTTGAGGACTTCGATCTGCTCCTCGATCCGCAGTGTCCGGACGGGCACGAGTTCGAGGTCACCATGACCGTGGAGTCAGATAACCGCCTCCTCTGGCGTAGGTACTTCACGCTCGACGTCGAGGCACCGGTCATGGAGTTCGTCACGTACACAGTGAACGACGCGGTCGGAGGGAACGGCAACGGTAGGATCGAGCCCGGCGAGGTCTTCACCCTCACTACCACTCTCGCCAACACCGGCAGCGAGGACGCGACGAATCTACAGGTCCAGTTGGGGATCAGCCACCTGCACGCCACGGTCGTCCAGGGCGAGGCGACGTTGGCGCTGCTCCCGGCCGGCGGAGAGGCGACCCCCTCAGCCTTCGAGGTGTATGTAGACGAGACATGCCCTGATCCGGACGCACTGTTCCCCGAGCTCAACGTCCTCGCCGACTGGAACCTGGCAGCCTGCCTGCAGTTCCTGATGCCGGTCGGGGGGTTCTTCGATGATATGGAGTCCGGACCCTCAGGCTGGACCAGCTACCCTGTCAGCGACGGTTTCGTTGACGAGTGGCATCTCTCGTCCCAGCGGAACTACACACCCGGAGGGGCGTGGAGCTGGAAGTTCGGTGACACGGGCAGCGGGAACTACGCGAACCTGGCCGACGGAGCCCTGGAGTCCGAGCCGGCGACCTTGCTCCCCAACTCGCTCCTTCGTTTCCACCACTGGATGGACGCTGAGGTGAGCTCGGGCACCGCAGGCTACTGCTACGACGGTGGGATGGTTGAGATGTCCGTGGACGGTGGTCCGTGGGCGCAGATCTTCCCGGTCGGCGGCTACCCGTACAGGATTCGCGTCGGGGGCATCCCGGGGCCCTGGCCGGTCGAGACCGAGGTCTACTCGGGTGCCATCGACTGGGTGGAGGCCGTCTTCGAGATCACAGGCTGTCAGGGCGAGGCACGCTTCCGGTTCCGGTTCGGTTCTGACGGCGCAGACACGGAGGAAGGTTGGTACATCGACGACGTGGAGTTCTTCGGGTATGAGAACGCGGCCTCCGGCGCAGAGGAGGTGATCCCGCTGAGACTCCACCACGCGGTGGAACAGAACTACCCCAACCCCTTCGGTCTGCAGACGGTGATAAGCTACCATCTGTGCAAACCCGGGGACGCGCACGTGCAGATCTTCGATCTCGCCGGCCGACACGTCCGCACACTGGTGAGCGGCCGGGGGGCCGCCGGAACACACCGCGTGACCTGGGACGGCCGCAACGACGTGGGGGTTGCCGTCAGCTCGGGAGTCTACTTCTACCGCCTGGAGACTGAAGAGGGATCCCACGCGCGCAAGATCACCCTGCTCCGGTAGTATCATATGATCCTTGGAGGGGTGTGGGAAGGCAGCGAGCTGGCTCAGGAGCGCGCCCTGATCGAAGGCCTCGTCGACTCAGCGGACCATGCGCCGGATGACGAGCGTCGCAGAGGATCCCGTGAGCTTCATGCCACATCGAGACAGTAGGTGACCCATCCCTGTTGTTGTGCGTCGATGGTGACGCAGCCGGCGGTTCACGAGCAGTTCGCGAGTCTCCGGTGCTCATCGAGAAGGCTCACGAGACCCATGCGCCGCAATACAGAGGTTGGGCCGGCCAAATGCATGTGGCCGGCCCCGGCATTCCACCAGGGACCACGGCCGTTGTAGGCGGATCGGTGTGCCTGTTCGGCTAGGGGTTCCTGCCACCGAGACCCCCAGAGGACTTACACCTCCAAGTCACTTCCCGGCTCCCTTTCAGTTGCCGGTTGAGAGCGCCGTCCCTGGCGCTCCGCGCC
>JALGZG010000140.1 GCA_025782345.1 bacterium
TCTCGACGCACGCCGTCGGCAGCCTGGTACGGCATTGCCCGGCGCTCAGCCGCGTCTGCTCTTCTCTATGTAGGTGCGGACGATCCTCCTGTGGTCCGCGAACGCTATCGGCTCCGGCAGGTCGCTCATGTCGAAGAAGGCTGCCTCGGCCGCATCATCGCCCGCGGCGAGTTCTCCGCCTGCTACCCTGGCGGTGAATGCAATGCTGATGACGGGCGTCCTGGGGTCCTCGTCCGTTGCCCACGTGTCGTAGATACCGGTGATCTCCACGTCAAGTCCGGTCTCCTCTTTCACCTCTCGCGCCGCGCTGGCGTCCGGCTGTTCACCGGCCTCCAGGAAGCCCGCCGGCAGACACCACTTCCCCTTGCCGGGCTCGTACCTGCGCAGCACGAACAGGAGTTTCCCGTCCTGCTCGGCCAGTACGCACGTCACCGCCGCAGGCGCCATGTAGAAGATGTAGGAACAGTTCGTGCAGATCAGGCGCCGGTGACCGCGGCTCTCTCGGTCCTCGAGCTCGGCCGCGCACCTCGGGCAGAACTTCAGCCCCTCGTAGTTCGCCTGCGCGTCCATGTCGTAGGTGTCGTCCATACTCTTCTCCCGGCGTTCCGCGCGCTCAGCGGGGCCGCCTCCCGAGGTGGGTCTGGAAGTCATCGATGGCGGTGAGGGGATCGTCCGCGTGGCAGACCGCCGATATCACAGCAACGTAGTGAGCGCCCGCCCCGAGGACGTCCGTCGACGTTGATCTAGTTATGCCTCCTATGGCCACCTTCGTCAGCTCGGGAACGCGCCTGGCCACGGACCGCAGTCCGCCCAGGCCGATGGGCGCAAGTGCGTCCGGCTTCGTGTCGGTCGGGAACACGGGACCGACGCCGATGTAGTCGGCACCGGCGATTCGCGCCGCCTCCGCTTCGTCCGGCGTGCGCGTGGAGAGTCCGACGATTGCGCCGCTTCCCATGAGGTCCCGTGCGGCCGGGATGGACGCATCGCTCTGTCCCAGGTGGACCCCGTCGGCGCCCGCGGCCGCGGCGACGTCCGGCCTGTCGTTGACGATGAAGAGAGTGTCCGTGCCTCCCGTGACGTCCGCTATCTCACGCGCGAGCCTCACGAGTTCCTCGTACGGGAGGTGCTTCTCACGCAGTTGCAGAACCTGCACACCGCGGTCGCATGCACCGGCCGCGAGTTCGACGTGTGGAATCACCGGAGAGGTGAGAACCAGGTACAGCCCACCTCCACTGAGGAGACGCTCTTTCGGACTGACTGTGCTCACGGCCTCCCTCCGCTCGCGGCCGCACGGCTTCCGTGCGTGGTCCGATCAGCGTGCGGTCTCCTCGGTGGCGAGCTCTCCAGCGGCCGCGTGGGTCACCTCTCCATCCAGGTCGCGCAGGATCAGCCGGGCGGCCTTCCTTCCCGAGAGAAGCATGCCTCCGAATATCGGACCCATCCGGGGTGCGCCGTGAACCGCGCCGGCCGCCATGCCGGCCACGTAGAGGCCGGGGTACACCTCGCCGGTGTGCTCGACCACGGCCCGCTCTCCGCTGTCCGCGCACATCGAGCGCTCACCCATGACACCTCCGGTCCGAGAACGAAAGAGGGTCGACGTGCAGGC
This sequence comes from bacterium, assembly GCA_025782345.1. GTDB lineage: Bacteria > Joyebacterota > Joyebacteria > Joyebacterales > Joyebacteraceae > JALGZG01. The sequence goes on from JALGZG010000140.1 coordinate 1,607, forward strand.
CGGCCATGTCGACGGCGCTCCACAGTATGACGACTCCCGCTACCCTGCCATCGTTGAACATCACGTCCTCGACCCGGCAGCCGTTGAAGACGAGAAGTCCGTCTCGAGTTGCTCCATAAGCGAGGGCCGCGGCCGTGTGCACCGAGTCGGCGGTGTGGAAACCATCACGATAGGGCCTGTGCCTGACACCGAAGTCGTCGAGCACTTCGAGCGCCTCGTCCTGTACCACTATCTCGTTGAACATCATGCCGCCGCCCCAGATGCCGCCGCCGGTCGAGAGCTTGCTCTCGAAGAGCGCGACTCTCTTCCCCGCGCGAGCGAGGTACCCTCCGGCGACCAGCCCGGCCGGCCCCGCGCCCACGATGGCGGCATCCAGCTCGGTCGCGTCGCTCATCTTTTCGAAGAACCTCTCGGTGATTGCACGTGTGACCATGACGTCGCTGATCATTACATCTTCCTCCAAAAGAAAGGGACCCCTCTTGTCGTTCGCATGAGGAGTCCCGCGCAATCGCGCGCATCAAGGGCCGTTTCCCTACGCTGGCATTGCCCAGTTCAGGTTCACGGGGTATCGCTCTCAGACCCACGCGGGCCACCCCCAACGACTCCTATGTCGCCGACCGCGCGGGTCGTAGCCGAGAGTGAACACTTGAGCGCGGTCGACACTTCATATACCCTACCTTAAGATCGGTCAGCCAGTCAACCGCGAGGGACGGAAGCTGGGAGAACACATGAAGCTCACTGCCTACGGTGCTGCGCGCAATGTCACGGGTTCCAAGCATCTGCTCGAGGTGTCCGGGAAGCGCATTCTACTCGATTGCGGCCTCTATCAGGGGCGCCGGGCCGAGAGCGAGCGGCGCAACAGGCGGCTTCCGTTCGACCCCGCCTCGATAGATATCGTCCTGCTCTCGCACGCTCACATCGATCACAGCGGCAGCCTGCCCACTCTGGTCAAGCAGGGCTTCCGCGGATCCATCTACGCCACGCACGCGACCGCGGACCTGTGCGAGATACTCCTCAGAGACACGGCGTACATCCAGAGCCACGACCTGGAGTACCTGAACAAGAGAAGAAAGAAGAGGGGACAGACTCCGCTCGAACCTATCTACACCATGGACGACGTCGAGGAGACACTGCCGCGATTCGTCGGCGTTGATTACGATAGCCCGATTCGAGTCGCGCGGAATCTTACGGTCACGTACCGCGACGCGGGCCACATTCTCGGTTCGGCGATTCTCGAGATAGACGCGCGCGAGTCCGGCAGGTGTACCAGGATCGTCTTCACCGGCGATCTCGGCAGGGCGGACATGCCCATCCTCAGAGATCCGTACGAGGTGAGGAGCGCGGACGTTCTCATAACTGAAAGCACGTACGGTGACCGCTCGCACAACCACGCGCAACATGTCGAGGAGAACCTCGCGTCGTTCGTGTCCGACGTCGCTCGCCGCAAAGGGAAGATCATCATCCCCTCGTTCGCCGTCGGCAGGACGCAGCGCGTCGTCTACGGGCTGCACAAGCTCATGCGGGACGGACTGGTGAAGGAGATGCCCATCTTCGTCGACAGTCCACTCGCCATCTCCGCGACCGAGATCTTCCGCAGGCACCCCGAGTGCTTCGACGAGGAAATGAACTTGCTCCTCCGGCGGGACGATGACCCTTTTGGCTTCTCGCGCGTTCGGTACGTCAAGAAGGCGGAAGAGTCAAAGAAGCTCAACCGCATGGCCGGACCGATGGTGATCATCTCGGCCTCCGGGATGTGTGAGGCGGGGCGCATTCTGCACCACCTCAAGAACAACATCGGGAACCGCCGGAACGGTGTTCTGATCGTCGGCTATCAGGCCAGTCACACCCTTGGCAGGCGCATCTCGGACGGGGAGAAGAGGGTCAAGATCTTCGGTAAGCCCTACGCCGTGAGGGCTCGTGTCAGGGTGTTCGACGAGTTCAGCGCGCACGCCGACAGCGGCGATCTGCTGGCCTTCGCCGAGGGAATTCGGCGGCCTCCCAGGACGACGATCGTGGTCCACGGCAACGAAGAGCAGTCGCTGGCCTTCGGGCGACGTTTGACCGAGCGGGGGTTCCCGAGGGTAACCGTTCCCTTCGACGGTGAGACCATCCGGTTGTGAAGCTTCGGTTTTCCGACTGCGATTCCAGGACATCCCTGTCAGAGAACCGTCCTCGTGTCCTTCCGCATGAACGCTTTCCAGCGTGCGAGTCTGAAGTGCCGTCGGCACGACAGCACGCGCGGCCCGTTTGCTTTCCTCTCTTCGAGCGCGCGCAATGCACAGACGTCGCTGGCGACGCACGAGTCGCGTCGAGCAGCTCTGTGCTTCACGGTAACGCAGCGCGCTTCCGCGCGCAGTGAACTGCTTTGCGCGCAACAATGCGTTCCCGCGAGCGAGTTCCAGCGGACACGAGACAGTGCTGAACGTGACGACTCACGAGTACAACGACCGACGAACGTGTTGTCGCGAACTCCGTCCGTTGCACAGTGACATCGACTCGTCGAATCGGGCGCGAGTACCGAGTTGCACTTTTCTGCTCACCGTCGCGGCGGCCCAGGTCGCCGACCGTGACCGGACGAAGGCATCGCGATCGCGCAGGCGGACGCGTGGATGTCCGGTAGAGGAAGCCGAGTCGGCCAACTCCCCTCGCGAATGGGCGCGGGGTGGGGCAAAGGAGGTGACGGCTGATGGCAGTGAAGAAGAAGCCCGCCAAGAAGAAGGCGGCGAAGAAGAAGGTCGTGAAGAAGAAGACGGCCAAGAAGAAGCCGGTGAAGAGGAAGGTCGTGAAGAAGAAGGTCGCGAAGAAGAAGGTCGCGAAGAAGAAGACGGCCAAGAGGAAGCCGGCGAAGAAGAAGGTCGCGAAGAAGAAGACGGCCAAGAGGAAGCCGGCGAAGAGGAAGGTCGCGAAGAAGAAGACGGCCAAGAGGAAGCCGGCGAAGAGGAAGGTCGCGAAGAAGAAGACGGCACGGCCAAGAGGAAGCCGGCGAAGAAGAAGGTCGCGAAGAAGAAGACGGCCAAGAGGAAGCCGGCGAAGAAGAAGGTCGTGAAGAAGAAGACGGCCAAGAGGAAGCCGGCAAAGAGGAAGACCAAGAAGAAGTAGTAGCTGTTGGTCTCCCCAGCAGAACGAAGAAGCGGAGCGATCACTCGCTCCGCTTCTTCCATGTGGTAGCGCCAACGGGAATCGAACCCGTGTTACCGGCTTGAGAGGCCGGCGTCCTAGCCGCTAGACGATGGCGCCTTCATTTCCTGGTTGGGGAGGGAGGATTCGAACCCCCGCCGGCGGATCCAGAGTCCGCTGTCCTGCCACTAGACGACTCCCCAGGTCGTCCTATTCTGTCAGCCCGCGCGCGGCGTCGATGCGCGCAAGAGAGACCTCACGTCCGAGGAGCGACAGTGTCTCGAAGATCCCCGGGCTTGCAGTGCGGCCGGTCAAGGCGACCCTGAGAGGTTGCACGATCTTGCCCAGCGAGAGCCCGGCATCCTCCGCGAGCTTCCGCATCGCCCCCTCGAGTGTCTCGGGCTGGAAGTCCGGGCACTCGGAGAGGACCTTATGAAGCCCGACGAGGATCTTGTCCGCGCCGGGCTTGGCCAGCACCTTGCTGACAGCAATCTTATCATAGACGACGTCCGGCGCAAGAAAAAACCCCGCTAGCTCGACGATGTCGGTGAGAACCTTGAGGCGGTCGTCCAGAAGCTCGACCACTCGCTCGAGGTGCGACCTCTCCTCAGGCCCGAGAGTCTCTGCCAGCAATCCCTCCATCCGGAGGAAGGGTATCACCCGCTCGGCGTTCATCCAATCGAGCTTGTTCGGGTCGAAAGACGCCGGTTTCTTACTCACGCGGTTCATGTCGAAGTTCTGCAGCAGCTCATCAAGTGAGAAGAACTCCTGGTCTCCTCCGTAGGACCACCCCAGGAGCGCCATGTAGTTCACGACGGCCTCCGGTACGTAGCCGCGTCTTCGGTACTCGCCTACTGCGATGGCCCCGCGGCGCTTCGACATCACCTGCTTGTCCGGAGCGAGCACAAGAGGCTGGTGGCCGAACGTAGGGGGTTCGTGGCCGAGCGCTTTCCAGATCACGATCTGTCGCGGCGTGTTCGAGATGTGGTCGGCGCCCCGGATGACGTGCGTGATCGCCATCTCCAGGTCTACGTTGGCGTCCCATCCTGACGGACTATGATGAGGTCGTCCAGCTCGGCGTTGTCGAACTCGATCTTCCCGAGCACCATGTCATCGAACGACGTTTTCCCCGCGGGCACACGGAAGCGCACGACCGAAGGCCGCCCCTCCGCCAGCAGCGAATCCCGCTCGTCGTCCCCGAGCCCCAGGCACTTGCGGTCGTAGACCCACCCTCCGTCGGCCGCCTGCGCGCGGCTGCGCCTTTCCTCGAGTTCCTCGGGAGAGCAGAAGCAGCGGTACGCGTCTCCCGCCTCGAGGAGCTTCTCGACGTGCGGCGCGTAGCTCCTGGACCGTTCCGACTGAAGGTAGGGGCCGAAATCGCCTCCGCACTCGGGACCCTCGTCCCAATCGAGTCCCAGCCAGCGCAGATCCTCGAGGATGGCGCTCAGGTACTCCGGCGTGGACCGCTCCCGGTCCGTATCCTCTATTCTAAGGACGAACGTCCCGCCCTCATGGCGCGCGAACAACCAGTTCAGAAGAGCCGTCCGGGATCCGCCCATATGGAGGAAACCCGTCGGGCTCGGTGCGAAACGCACTCTGACTCGATTCATGTGTCACTCCACGAAAAAGGCCTCTTCTCCGAGGCCGTTTTGCACTCGGGAGAACTATACCAACCCTCGGGCGGGACTGTCAAGGACACCCGGTCAGGTCCGAGGGCGCACTTGACAGTCGTCGGAGAGGGGAGCTAATGTCGTGAGGGCGACACGGAGCTTCTGCCCCACGGGATTCAGGGAGATGACAGGCGATTCCACATCCACGCTGAGGTTCGGGAAAGACGCGCTGCTCGCGCTCGCGTGGCTTGCGGCGTTTGCCGTCGCGATGGCGTACGTGGAGGCGGCGGTCGTCGCCTACCTTCGGTTGCTGTATTACCCCGATGGATTCTCTATAGAGGGAGCGGCCTCCCTCCAGTGCGTGCCTCGGACCGTTCTCGCGATCGAGATCGGGCGAGAGGCTGCGACCATCGTCATGCTCGCAGCCGTTGCTCTCCTGAGTGCCGGGAAGAACTGGTGGGAGCGCCTGGCCCACTTCATGTGGGCGTTCGCGCTCTGGGACATCTTCTACTACATCTGGCTCTACGTGCTGCTCAGGTGGCCTTCCGGCCCGATGACCATCGATGTGCTATTCCTGATTCCCCGGCCTTGGATCGCACCCGTGTTCGTGCCCGTTGTCGCTTCCCTCCTGATGATAGGCGCGGCTCTGGCCATTCTCAGGCGTAAGTGCGTGTTCCGTGCCGGGGGCCGTCGCATGCGCACTTGACAGGTATCGCGGCGTGGGACTAGGCTCAGTCTGAGCGGGGACGAGAGCAAGCTCGACGGACGGTGCGCACCGTTGCGTGCCGCGCCATGGGCGACGCCGGGTAGCTAGGCACTCGTGTGAGAGGTGGTGGATGATCCATCGCATGTTGGTTCTGATCGTCGTCGCATGTCTGCTGGGAGCATGTTCCGGCGACGAGACCACGACGGACGGCAGCATCAGTGAGCAGTCACAGGTGACAGCGATCCCCGAGCCCGGCGAAACCCCGGCCTGGAAGGACGCTGGGGTCCCGGAGCCTTCCGGAGAGCCGGCGGACGCCGTGGCCCGTGACGACACGAGCGCGGACGCAGCTGGGCTCGTGTCCGTGGAAGACGCCGGCGTGCCGCCGGAAGCCCCCACGGATTCAGAGGAGTCCGCGCGGAGCGAGCCTGTCGCCGAGCCCGACCCATCGACGGAGCCCGGAGTGACCGCGTCCTCGAGCGGACTTCGCGTGCTGCGGGCGTACGTCTGCAAGGGCATCGAGCAGAGCGAGCCGACCGAGGCGGGGAAGAGCTTCATCCCGGAGGACGGCGTCGTGCGGCTCTGCTGTTTCAGCGAGATCGCCGGGGCCGCCGAACCGGACACGGTCTTCCACGTATGGCGCTGGGGCGACCGTGAGATGGCCCGCGTGGGTCTCGAGGTCAAGAGCGCGCGATGGAGGACCTGGAGCACGAAACGCATCCTGGACGAGTGGCGCGGCGAGTGGCACGTCGATGTCACCGATAGTGACGGAGTCGTCCTCACCAGGCTCGAGTTCGCGGTCGAGTAGCCTGGCCGCGCCCTTGAGAGCCCTCCGAATTCCTCAGAAAAACCCCACAAGCAGCTTGACACGCCTGATATTCGAACTATATAATATTAGCACGTTTGAATGGAGCCACGTTGGAGGTCGTTGGGGGCCAGCAATGGACGATGCGGGTCACACCACAGAGAGCGCGCGGGCGGGGGAGACTCAGTCCGAGGCGTGTGAGAAGGCGGCGGAGCTTCTGCGCGCCCTCTCGCATCCCGTCCGGCTCAGGATCATCAAACTCCTGTGTGGGGGAGAGCTCTGTGTGAAGAGGCTCGAGGAGATGCTCGAGATCTCGCAGTCCTCCGTTTCTCAGCACCTGACGCGCCTGAGGTACGCCGGACTGATCGAGTCCGAGCGCAGGGGACACCTCGTCTGCTACCGGCTGGTCAAGGGCGGTGCGGCGAAGGTAGTGGAAGCGGCAATGGATGAATCGCAGCAGAGGGGTTGAGAAGAGAGAGGTAACTTAAGATGAGCAAGACAGTAGCTGGAACCGACGGCAATTTCGATGCCGAGGTCCTGAGATCGGACGTGCTGGTGGTGGTTGATTTCTGGGCGCCCTGGTGCGGGCCGTGTCGTCTGGTCGGTCCGATCCTCGAGGAGATCGCGGACGAGAACGACGGCAAGCTCAAGGTCGTGAAGGTCAACGTCGATGAAAACCCCGCGCTCTCGCAGCGCTACGGGATTCGCGGCATTCCGACCATGATGTTCTTCAAGGGCGGCGACCAGGTCGACGTGACAGTGGGCGCAGCCATGAAAGATCGCATTCAGGAAAAGATAGACACCCTGCTGTAGCCGGACATGGAGGTAGTGAGTATGATGAAGACCCTGAAGGTCGTAGCTCTTCTGTTGTCCGTAGCGGTCCTCTCTGTCGGGTTCGCCGGATGCGGGGGATCGGAGGAGGAGGCGCCGGCCGGTGTGGCTGCGGCGACTGCCGAGAAGACTGAAGCCGCGCCCGTCCAGCAGGCGTCCGGTGTAGGTATCGAGCCTGGACAGACTCCGCCCGCGTTCGTGCTTCCGGATCTTTCCGGCAACGATGTTTCCCTCGACGACTTCGAGGGTAAGGTCGTCATTCTCGACCTGTGGGCGACCTGGTGTCCGCCGTGCA
>JALGZG010000261.1 GCA_025782345.1 bacterium
CCCACCGTGTAGATGTCGATGCGCACGTCGGCGCCGCTCTGGTTCAGCGTGTAGATGATCCTGGTCGTGCTGTGGAAGGGATTCGGGTAGTTGATGACTTCGTTGATAGTGATCGGCGCGTTCCCGATAACGTGGACGACGAAGACGCTCGTCTGACCGTTGGCGTCGGTCGCGGATATCTTGATGTCGTACGAGTCGTCGATGATCATCGTCTCATAGGTGAGCTTGTACCATCTGCCGAGCTCGCCCAGTGTGTCGCCGACGGCCTCGACCGTGTAGAACTCATCTCCGACAACACCGTCGTGGTCCTCCACCACGATGCTCGCCGGGTCGATCTCCACCTCGTCGATGATATCGGCAACGAACGTCACGAGCTGCCTGTCACTCCACTCGAGATACTCGCCGCTCAGGATCGGCACGCCGTCGACCGCGACCTGCATGGTCGGCGGACTCATCTCCATGTGCAGGAGCGGGTCACCGAGAAGGACGTAGCTTCGCGCGTGTTGCGAGTTTCCCGTGTCCGTGATGAAGTTCACGGTGCCCGTGCCCAGGATCGAACCCAGCGTCCAACGAGGCCAGAAGTAGTCCGACGGCGGTCCCTCGGGGGTCTCAGTCTCGAAGAACGCCTCGAAGATGCTCGTGTTGTGGTCCACGTTGGGGCCGAGGTAGGCCGCTCCAGCGCACGCGAAACCGGCCACGGCGCCGCGACCGGACGGGAGGAAGAGCATCTGCTCGACGATACATTCGTGGTCGTAAGTTCCGCCCTCCTTGTAGCTGTGGAACTCCGCCAGATGGCAGGAGAACCCGAGGAAGATGAACGGCATGCCGTCGTTGCGGAGGTCAGCCATGTCGTTCTGGGTTGCCCCGCCTGCCTCGATCAGCTGCTCATGCGTCATCAGGGAGCGGTTGCCGTGCCCCTGGAAGTTGACTATCACCGCCCCGTCACTCAGCCCGCTCAGAAGCTCAGGGGTGACCGAGCCCCTCACGAAGGGACGGACCTCCTGGGAGAAGTACTCCCAGGGCTGCGATCCCGGCGTCGTCACGCCGTTGGACTCGTGGAACTCATCCGTGTAGCGCCTGAGCATGAAGAGCGTCGTGTCGATGCCCGCGGGGGACGCGGCGACCATCTCCGATAGATCCACGCAGACCGTTGTGAAGTGGTGCTCGCCCGAGTCCCAGTAGTAGGATCCTCCGGCTGTCCCGTAGTGCCACTGGTCGTCGCCGATGAAGTAGACGTCGTTGCGCCACCGCTCGTTCGGCGCGTAGTTCTCGTAGGAGAGGATTTTCGAGACAAGGTTGTCCAGCTGCGTGCCGCCGCCGACCGACAGGCGCCCGATGAACATCTGCGGCAGATAGAGCGGCCCCTCGTCCGAACAGATGAACCACTGGTCGTTCGCCGTCATCTGGGGATAGGATGAGGACCCGTGTCCGAGGACGGTAGGGATGAAATCCGGCTGGCTCGTGGACTGTGTTCCCTTTGGGTCCGTGGTCGCGTCGCCGACCAGGAGCACGAACTGCGGCGCCCTGCCCCAATTGCTGAACGCGTGATCGAAGTAGTTCTTGAGGGCCTGGAGCGACTTGAGGCCGCCGCCGAACTCGTCATACACCTCGCTCACCCGCGCGTGCGCCACGACCCACCCCTCGGACTCGCGATGCGAGATCAGACGCTCGACACCGTCCGCGAAACTATCATACGAGACGACGATGAGGTCGGCCTCATCCGCCCACAGGTTCGCGGGCTCGCGCCGCTCGACTCCCGCAACCGAGTGATAGTCTCCGTCCTCCGCCGACTCGTAGCGAGTGAAGCCGGCCACGTCGTCCTGGAACGTCAGCGAGTAGTCGCTGGCCCCTTCTTCGATGTTCTCAAGGCCGAGGGTCAGCTCCGCGGTTGCGAGCGGGTCCGTCACATCGAAGAGCCGGAGCTGGTCCGAACCGAAGCTCCCGACCCCGAACTGCGCCACGCCTGTCTCCCCGGCGTTCGTGAAGCCCAGCCTCCCGCCGCGCGCCGTGAACTCCCTGTCGTAGCCGAACTCGAACCAGTCGAGATTGGCGCCGGAGCCCCCGCTGTCCGTCGCGCGGAGCGTGTGATCCCCGTCCGTGAAGTGCGAGGTCGGAATCGGGCCGCTCTCATAGATGTGCTCGTCCATGGTCGCGCTGGTGCCGCTGAACGAGAACTGGCCGACATAGTTGTCCTCGGTAGCGCCGTAGGCAATGTGAAAGTCGATGTCGTGGAAGCCGGTGGTCATGCCCTGGTATCTCGCCCGCATCCGGGCGTCGCCGGCGGCGTAGACGTCGTAGAGCACGAACGGGAACGTGTTTTCGTCGCCAGAAGACTGGTACCTCATCCAGTGGTAGAGATCCAGATTGTCGTAGTCGGGCGCCACATCGAAGTACACGTCCTCCTCGAACCTCACCGTGTCCCGAAAGCTCGGCGGCGCCTCGAGGCCGATCTCGTACAGCCACGCGGGCCTCGTGTCCATGCGGACGGCAAGCTCGGCGTCGTGGGCGAACCAGTAGGCGTTCTCAGAACCGTAGCGGTCCTCGTATCCGACGGGCATGTGCTGCTGCTCGAAGCTGAGCGCGTGGAAGAGCACGTAGTCCGCGTCGTCGAAGAGCCCGTCCTCATCCGCGTCGACGACGGCTATGGCAAGCGGCATTTCGACGAACGGGTCGGGCTCGCCGGCGTCGTAGCAGCGCTGGTAGACCGCGACCTCATCGACCGGAACGGTCGCGTCCAGTCCCTCCGCCGAGAGCTCCGCGAAGTCGAGACGATGCATCCCGGACTCCGTGGTCAGGATCCTGTACGCTTCGTGGTCCTGCCTGACCCTCATCGCCGCGCGCCCCGGCTCGCTCCGCGCCCGCCACTTCGCCGCCTGCCGGTGGTTCAGGACGGTCCTCGAGTAAGTTCTTTCCCACTCGGGTTCCGGCGAGACCGCGTCCGTGAGCCCCGATGGACGCTTCGTTTCGACGATGGAGATTCGGACCAGGATCCTCCGGTGAAGTGTAAGCGCGCCGGTACGCGCGGAGTACTGGAAGGGATTGAGGACGACACGCACGACACGCTGGTGCCGGAGTGTGCCCTGCGCGCCGAGCTCCGCAACCGACACGGGGTACGTCCCTCCGCGGCTGTAGTACTCCTCATCGATGGTGAACCTCTGGACCGGGGTGGCGAAGTCGCCGTCCCCGAGTATCTCCTCGGCGGGCAGCGGCTCGACACGATGCGATCCCAGGTTCTCCGTCTCAACCGAGATGACCTCCAGGTCGAGCCGAGCGCCGAAGGGTATCCCTATGAGGACGGCCTTCCTGGGAAGCGACGGCAGCCCGACGTCGCCGGTGTGGCCGTACTATCTCCTCGATGGAGAAGTCATCGGTGGCGAGTTCTATCAGTATCTCGTTGTCCCCGGAGTCGAGTACGCGCGCCTCGTTCACTGAAGCGGCGGGAACCGCCGTGAGAGCGACAACCGCCACGGCCGCCCAGGCTGTCTTGTGGAACATCGTCTTGAACCCCCCGTCAGCACGCCTTCCTCGCCATCCACGTCGGGTTCGCAAGCTCGTCTGAGCGACGGCGCAGTGTGCGCGCTCTCTCGCGCCTAGTGAGTGACCTGCGGCAGGTACACGGCGAAGTCGAAGTCCGCGCTGTTCTCTTCGTCGTGACAGCGCAGACACGTCGCGACCGTTACCTTCCCGTAAGAGCCGTCCCGAGCGTGGTCTGTGGCCTTCCCGTGACACACCTCGCACTGGACGTTCCTCAGGTTGCTCTGCACCCTGGCGGAGCCGTCGAGCGGAAGGTCCATGGAGCAGGTCGTGTGACATCTCAGACACTCGGGGTTGCTGGACTGGTTTCCACGCTCAAGCGTCGCGAACGCCTTCGCGTGAGCGGTCTCGGTCCACTGGTCCATCTGAGGCTGGTGACATCTCTGGCACGTCGCCCCCACACCGAGGCACTCCTCTGAGTACGGAGCGACCGCCTGGGCACCGTCAGCGGCGGGTTTCCTCGCGGCCGCCCGACGCTTGTTCGCATCCTCTATGGCGATCTTGTGCTCTTTCAGAAGGAGCGCCACCGCCGCATCCGACGGGACCTTGTCTCCAAGATCGAACGTGTGGCCCGAGTACCCGAGGTAGGCGTTCTCCTCGTCGAACTGAAGGCGGTAGTCGGACATGCGCTGACCCTTATATCCGGGTTGCATCATGACGGTACCGCCGACCTCGAAAGACTTCGCCGCATATTGAGCAGCGACCCCGATCAACATGAAATCGATGCCGGGCATCTCCTCCACCAGGAGCTTCGACTGCGCGAGTCCCAACTGGCTCAGGAGGATGACGTAGTCCACCTTCTCGTGGAGTTCCTCCACGACTGCAGCGAGGGTCTCCATGGGTTCGCCGATGGTCACCCCGAGCTGCTCGACCGTGTTGTGAGTCCTGATGTCCGTCTCGGGATCGAGCGCTCCAGTGATACCGAACTTCACGCCGCCGCGCTCCACGATTATGTAGGGTTCGACGAAGAGCTCGCCGGTCAATTCATCGTAGACGTTGGCCGACACGACCGGCAGGCCGTGGCCCGCGATCAGTCGCTTGAGGTACTCGCCGCCCCTGAAGAGGTCGAAAGCTCCGATGGTCGTCGCCACACACCCCGACTCCATCATGCCCTTCGCGCTCACCGCATCGACAAGCTCGGATTCATACGACTTGCGCGTGACGAAGCTGCCTCCGTCCAGATGGAGTATGTATGGGGTTTCCTGCGCTGTCTGGTTGATGTAGCCGGCCCTCCGGACCAGCCCGCCTTTCTGGCCCCCGTGTCACCCACAAGGCTCAAGTTCGCCGCGAGTGTCCGAGACCGCGAGAATGGCAATCTCGAACGGTCCGTCAGGCCGCTCGGCTCGCTGGACCACAGCGCAGCCCGCGATCATGAAACCCGCGAGCGCAACGAGAAAGAGTCTTCTGTAAGGGAACACATCCACCTCCTGAGGCCACGCCGCGCGTGGGAAGGGAACCCCACTTAGATTGCCAGTGTCTATCCGTAAATGATAGCATGGCCCCCGAACCTGCGCAAGCAGCATGGGAGACCGTCCGAGGTAGCGCGCGAGGGACCGTCCGAGGTAGCGCATGGGGGACTGCCCGATCAGGCGCCGGTCAAACCGACCGCAAGAACAGGAGCCGGGTGGCGCTCAACCGCCACCCGGCTCTCAACAGCAGTGCTGTCCGCGGGACTACCTGTACAGGGCCTTGATGCCGCCCCACGTGGCGTCCTCGACGGGGACGATCTCGCAGTCGCCGTCGGGGCAAGTGCCTGCGCCGATCGTGCCGTGCGCCAGCACGCAGTAGAAGTCGACCTCACCGTACGGCTGTGTGCAGTCAACCACCCACCGAGGGAA
>JALGZG010000311.1 GCA_025782345.1 bacterium
CTCTATGTGATGCTCCTGATGCCCCTGGGTATGGCGCTCAGCGGGGGCGAGGCCGCCAATCCCAACACAAGCATCGGGATCTCCCGGAAACTCATCCTCGCGATGGGATACGAGCTCCCGCTCCTGCTTATACTGCTGGCATTGATGACCCGGTACGAGACCATATCGATTGTGGAAATCGTCTCGGCTCAGCGTCAGATGGGTTCGGCCTTCGCGTCTTTCCCACTTGTCCTGTCTGGGATCGCGTACCTGCTCATCATGCCGGCCATACTCGGCGTGAGGCCGTTCGAGGTCGTCCAGGCCGCGCAGGAGATCTCGTCCGGCCCGATAGCGGAGTACGGCGGTCCGTACCTGGCCCTCGCCACCATCCAGCACGCGCTGAGTCTGTTCATCGGTATCTCGCTCTTCGTCAACCTGCTGTGGGGCGGCGCTGCGAATCCGGCGATCCTGTTCCTCAAGATGCTTGTCGTGTTCGTGCTCGTCCTCTTCGTGAATGCGGCGTTCCCGCGCTTAAGAGTGGAGCAGGCGGTTCGGTACCTCTGGAGGTGGCCGGCGCTGATCGCTCTGGTCGGTCTGATTCTCGCAGCTACGATCGGGAGATAACGGATGGATCGCAACCAGCTGATGAAGTGGATCAAAACTCCCACGAAGATGGCGCACAAGTACTCCCTGAACGCCGTGTACTTCTGCACCGGCTGCGGGATCATCGAGGTGCCGCCGACGATCACGACCCGATGGGACGCCGAGAGATTCGGGGTGGTCGCCACGGCGACGCCGAGGCATGCCAACCTCTTCCTGATAACCGGGTACGTCTCGGTCAAGACCCTGAGGGCTATCATCAGAACGTACGAGCAGATGCCGGAGCCCAAGTACACCGTGGGATTCGGCTCCTGCACGATCAACGGTGGAATGTACTGGGACTCCTACAACACCATCAACCAGCTGGACAAGTACATCCCCGTTGACGGCTACATCGCGGGGTGTATGCCGAGACCGGAGGCGATCTTCATCGCGGTGACGCACCTCTGGACTCTCATCGACAAGGACATGGCGGACGGCTACAAGCGCTACAGGAAGAACTACGGGGCCTACCGGGCGAACCAGGAGATGGTCCTCGGTGAGTTGGAGTGGCCGCCGCTCTTCCCGACGGAGATCCACACGAACACGGGAGAGGGCGAGACGGACGCGACAGCGGCCACGCCAACCATGACAGAGAGAGAGAAGGATGACGAGCTCGCTTAGCACAAGACTGGACGCGACGTTCAAGGGGGTCGAGCTGGGATCGGGAGACGATGATCGGCTTGCCGTCAGCATCCCGAGGGAAGCCGTCGTGCCGGTCCTGACCTTCCTGAAGGAAGAAGGATACGACTACCTCCAGCTCATCTCGTGCGTGGACTGGATCGACCGGGGTGAGTTCGAGCTCGTGTACCTGCTGTCCTTCTACACCGAGGACGAGGTTGGTGGGGACGGAGGCAAGCAGGACGTCCTGCTCAAGACGACCGTGCCCAGAGAGCAGGCGAGTGCGCCGACTGCGATAGGCGTCTTCGCAATCGCGGAGCCACACGAGCGAGAGATTCACGAGCTGTACGGGATCCACTTCGAGGGCCACCCCCGGCTCACTCCGCTCCTCCTGGACAGAGACTACGAGATCCCCCCGTTCAGGAAGGACTTCGACACGAAGCAGTACGTGGCGGACGTATTCGACAGGGTCCCGCCGGTAGAGGAGGAAGGCTAAGAACCCATGCGAGAGCTCGAACTCTACTTCGGTCCCCAGCACCTGGGAATGGTGGGCAACTTCAGCATCACGCTGAATGTTGAGGGGGACCGCATCCTCAAGGCCACGGCCAACCCCGGCTACCTGCACAGGGGCTTCGAGAAGCTCATGGAGGGGCGCACCTGGATCAAGAACTTCCCCATGGTATGCAGGATCAACGTGGTCGAGCCCGATCATATGGAAATGGTTTACGCCATGGGTGTGGAGAAGCTCGCGGGGATCGAGGTGCCCGAGAGAGCCCAGTTCGTGAGGAGCATCTATCTGGAGCTCGCGCGCGTCGGCTCGCACCTCTTCGGCCTGTGGGCCTACGCGAACATGCTCGGTTTTGATACGGTCGCCAACTGGGCCATGTACCACCGGGACCTGGTTCTGGACCTGTTCGAGGAACTGACCGGAGGCAGGGTCTACCACATATACATCTGGCCCGGCGGCGTGAGGCGGGACTTCCCCGAGGGTTTCACGGACAGGATGGTCGAGACACTTCACTCGATCGGCGGCTGCGTTCCGGACTACGACTCCACGTTCTTCAACAACACGCTGTTCTCCGAGAGGGCGAAGGGTATCGGAGTCGTCTCGCGCGAAGAGGCCGTGGCGATGGGAGGGACCGGTCAGGCCATTCGGGCCACCGGCATGAAGTACGACGTGAGGAAGGTAGACCCGTACGCGGCCTACGACAAGGTCGCGTGGGAGGTTCACACCAGAGAAGACGCGGACGCGTACTCGAGGATCTGGATTGTGCGGGACGAGATGATCGAGAGCGTCCACATGATCTTCAACCTGATCGACGCGATGCCCGAGGGCGAGGTCTACAATCGGATTCCGAACCCGCTCAAGTGGAGGATCCCGGCGGGCGAGACCTACGTCCGCTGCGAGTCGTCGCGCGGGGAGCTGGGGCTCTACCTCGTGAGTGACGGTGGGGAGAAGCCGTACAGGGTCCACTTCCGGACCCCGTCCTACTCCCACGGGCTCACGATTCTGGAGAAGGCGCTTGTGGGCGCGAACATCGCGGATGTCGGCAACATAATGATCAGCCTGTACGTGGTGGCCCCCGAGATCGACAGATAGCAGCTTGCATCAGGGAGAGAACGAGAACCATGGCTAAGAGCAGTCTGCTGAATCCACTCAAAGCAGCCGGGTTCCTGTTCAGGAAGCCGAAGACCACCTGCTACCCGTTCACGTCGAAGGAACCCGCCCTGAGGTATCGGGGCTTCCACCTGAACGACTGGGACACGTGCACGGGATGCGGCAACTGCGCCGATATCTGCCCGAACGACGCTATTGAGATGATAGAGATCGCGGAGCTCGAGTCCGTTCCGGGGATGAAGAACGAGCGGCCGCGGCTGGACTACGGCAGGTGCTGCTTCTGCGGACTCTGTGTTGACATCTGCCCGCCCGGCTCGCTGAGGCTTTCCAGGGACTACCTGCACATCCACTTCGATACCGGCACATTCGTCTTCACGCCGAGGGACGACAAGGCCGGCGATGAGAAGTTCGTTCCCGACGAGAGCTACTCGGTTCTCAAGGCCAGCCTGGTGCACCGGAAGCGCAACTACGACGGGTTCTCCTC
>JALGZG010000240.1 GCA_025782345.1 bacterium
CTCGACGTCAAGTCCATGAAGAGCCTCAAGCGGACGCTTCGCGGCAAGAAGATACTCGAGCTCCCGGGCATGGGCCCGAAGAAGGTCGAGAACATCGAGGCGGGCGTCCGGGTCTACGAGTCCCGTTCCGGGCGCCTGACTCTCGGGACCGTTCTGCCCGCGGCGCTCGCGACCGTTGCGGAGCTTCGAGAGGCGACCGGCATCGATGAGATAGAGGTCGCAGGCTCAATAAGACGCTGGCGCGAGACGATCGGCGATATCGACATACTCGCCCTGAGTTCTGCGCCGAAGCTGCTCATCAAGGCGTTCACGGAGTTGCCTCGGGTGGTCGAGGTGCTCGCGGCCGGCACGACCAAGGCCAGCGTTCGCGTGGTCGACGGACTCCAGATAGACCTGCGCGTCGTTTCTCCATCCGTCTACGGCGCGGCGCTCATGTACTTCACCGGGTCGCAGGCGCACAACGTGAAGCTTCGTGGCCTCGCGCAGTCGAAGGGTCTCAAGCTCAACGAGTACGGTCTGTTCAAGGGCGAGCGGCGTATCGCAGGCCGGACCGAGCAGGACGTGCAGAAGAAGCTGGGGCTCCAGTTCCTTCGCGAGGACAGGGGAGAGGTCGAGGCGGCGCTCGAGAATGAACTGCCCGAGCTCGTGGAACTCGCCGACATCCGCGGCGACCTTCACGTGCACTCCAACTACAGCGACGGCCACTCGACCATCGAGGAAGTGGCGCGCGCAGCCAAGGCCCGCGGCTACAAGTACGTTTCGATCAACGACCATTCGCGCTCGCTCGGCGTCGCGCACGGCCTGACGGTCGAGCGGCTGCTGGAGCAGGTGGAGGAGATAGCGCGGGTCAATCAGCGCATCAAGGGGATCACCGTGCTGTCCGGTACCGAGGCCGACATCATGTCGGACGGGAGCATGGACTTCCCGGACGATTGTCTAGAGAAGCTGGACGTCGTGGTCGGCTCGATACACAGTGGGTTTCAGCAGTCAGAGGACAAGATCACGGGCAGGATCCTCTCGGCCATTCAGAACCCTCATGTTGACATTATCGGGCATCCTACCGGACGCCTTCTGGGCGCCAGGCCCGCGTACGACGTCGATCTGGAGCAGGTGATGGCGGCTGCCGCCGACACCGGAACGGCCCTCGAGATCAACGCCTACCACGAGCGGCTCGACCTGAACGACATCAACGCCAGACGCGCGGCGGAGATGGGGGTGAAGGTAGCCATCAGCACGGACTCTCATCACGTCGACCAGATGTGGGTGATGGAACTGGGGGTCAGAACGGCCAGGCGCGGCTGGCTTACGCCTGCCAACATCCTGAATACGCTCACGACGAAGAGACTCCTCAGGGCGCTCGGGCAGGAATAGCGTCTCCCGAGGTGGCGAACGGCCGACTAATCCACGTATCCAAGCGAGCGCAGCAAGTCGAGAGCCTCCTCGTCCAGTTCGTAATCATCCGATCGGACCGTCGGCACGCTTGCGTCCCACTTCTCGAGGAGATCTCCGAGCTGGGCCGCCTGGTCCGGCTGTTCCGCGATCAGGTTCCTGGTCTCACCGGGATCGGTCTTGAGATCGTACAGCTCAGCGGTACCGGCGCCGTCGAGCCGGATGTATTTCCAGCCCTCATACCGGACCATCTCCCCGTCTTTGTGCTCGGCGAAGGCCGGCTTCTCCTCTTGCGGATGCAGCGGCCGGGAGTCGCTCAAGATGGTCGGGTCCACGACGGTCATACCCCACAGGCTCATTCCCTGGAAGGACGATTCCGGCGGCAGATCGAGGAAATCGAGGATCGTGGGCGCGATGTGTATCGTCTCAACGGGTTCGACGATGACGCGCGGATCCTGGATGTAGCGCGGGGAGTAGAAGAAGAGCGGGACACGGATCTCCTCATCGTACAGATGGTCGCCGTGACCGATGTAGCCGGACCGGTCGAAGAGGCTCTCGCCGTGGTCCGCGGTGAGCACGACCAGCGTGTTCTCGAGAAGCCCGTTTCTCCTCAGGGCGTCGAAGAGCTCTCTCAGAAGATCGTCCGTGAACTCGATCTCCGCGTCGTAGAGGTCAACGATGTGAGCGAGGTCCTCATCCGAGATTGAGACAGCCCGCCTGTTGATCGCTCCGAGTGTCTTGGTGGTCGGGATTATCCCGCTTCGGTGGTTGTCCCACTTGAGTTCGTATGCGAACGGCGGCGCGTACGGCGAGTGCGGAACGAGCTGATGATACCAGAGGAAGAACGGCGCCTCCGGGCGATCGTCGAGCCACCGCCCGAGCGCGACGGTAAGCCGTTCTCTGCCGGTCAGCCTCCACCAGATCCGCACGATCCTGAGCTGGCAGACCCAGTCCACGAGGCGCGACCTCGAGAGGTCGCCGCGGCCGGCCTCCACGTAGTAGTCGAATCCCCTGGCGAACCCGTAGTCGATCCCGCAGATGCGATTGGTCACGAAAGCGGCCGTGCTGTAGCCGTGCGCGCGCAGGACCTCGGACAGGAGGACCGCCGAGTCGTGTACGGGTACGGCGTTGTCGGTGGAGCCGTGCGACCGGGCATACCGGGACGTCAGTATAGAGGCCTGCGACGGAGACGTGAGCGGGAACTGACAGAGCGCCTCTTCGAATACCACGGATCGCCCCGCCAGTTCCTCCATGAACGGAGACGTCGGCCTCCCGTAGCCCAGATACTCGAGGTGGTCGGCGCGCAGGGTGTCGATTGAGATCAGGACGACGTTCGCGCCGCGCCCCTCGGTCTCAGCGGCGGGGCCTCTCGCCACCGGCTCGAACAGGAGCACGGCCGCAAGGAGGACGGCCAGCACCGCGAGTTTGATGAGCGTCCAGCGCCGTATTAGCGTCGACGACAGCCATCTGGTCACCGGGCGCGAGCGGGCGACGCGGCGCGCCACGAGGTAGACGATCCCGCCTCCGACCGCCGCGCCGATCGCAGCGAGGACGGTTTGCGGCAGGCAGTAGGGGCGGAAGACGGCGAGATCCGGTGGCATCATACGCACACGCCACGCGGCCAGCACGAAGAGGGTGACGCCCGTGAAGATCCCCAGTGTCCGCACGAACGCGGCGACAAGCTCTGTCTCCCGCGACGGGTTGGGGACACGCGGGCGCGCGCGACGCACGAGCGACGACACGGCCCCGACGACCGTTCCCGCCATCGCCACGCCCACGGAGTAGGTGGTCACCGAGAGCGCCAGGAAGAGGAATGATCGCCACGGGGAATCCGCCAGATTGGGCGGCTTCAAGAAGGTGATGCCATCGAGGGCGCCGAGGACGGTACCAAGCAGGGCGCCCGCGAGGAGTCCACCAACCGCGGAGGCACCTCTCGCTCGCTTCATAGAGATCTCCAACTCATGCGAGCATAGTACCGGGGAGGCGAGCGCCACGCAAGCAGTGTTGTCCGTTGCCCCGGACGCGACACTGCGCCCGCCGCCGCTCCCCGCTACATCGCCCTCAGCGCGGCGACGCGTTCTTCCACCGCCGGGTGAGTTGAGAAGAGCTTGTTCATTCCGCCGCGGTGCTCCTTGAGCGGGTTCTCGATGTAGAGGTGCGCCGTCGCCTTGTTCGCCACCTCGAGCGGCTCGGTGTCGCGGGATATCTTCTCGAGCGCACTCGCCAGCCCTTCTGGGTAGCGCGTGAGGCGCGCGGCGTTCGCGTCGGCGAGGAACTCGCGCCGCCGCGAGATGGCGAGTCGTATGAGCTGCGCGATGATGGGGGAGAGTATGGCGAGCGCCACGGCCACGAGCATCAGTATCAGCCCGGCCTGACCGCCGCCCGAACTCCTGCTTCGCCTGCGGCCACTGACGAGCGCGACCGTGCCCACGAGAACGACGGTGATGGTCATGAGCAGCGTGTCGTAGTCGGCGATGTGCGACATCTCGTGGCCGATCACGCCCTCCAGCTCCGTCCTGTTGAGCTTCTCGAGAAGGCCGGTCGTGACCGCGATGGCGGCGTGCTCGGGGTTCCGTCCGGTAGCGAACGCGTTCGGCGCGCTGTCCTCGATGACGTACATCTGGGGAGTGGGAAGTCCCGCGGCGATGGCCAGGCCCTCAACCGAGTTGTAAAGGTGCGGATACTGCGCCTTCTCGACCGGACGCGCCTTGCTGATAGCCAGTACGAGCTGGTCGCTCTTGTAGTAGCTGACGAACGCGCCGACGCCCGCGATGATCGCGGCGAGTATCGGAGCGTACGGTCCCCACACGGTGGTCTTACCGAAGATCCACCCGAGGAACACCACGAAAGCCACGAAGAAGACGACCAGGACACCCGACTTCACGCGGTTGCTGGTTATCTGTTCCCACATGGAGTGTTTCCCTAGAGGAACGGCGTCGTGATGGCCGCCAGTATCAGGAGCGTCGCGGGCACGACGAGGTTCGGGGCCTTGCCGCCCTCAACGAGCTTCCGCCTTCCCAGGAGAAGCCCCAGCCCGGCGAAGAGGTAGAGGAGCGCCAGGATTACCTTGAGTACCATGTTGCCCATTTCTGATCCCTCACTGCTTCAGCGAATTGTGTCCGACGTGTGTCTCGCGTGTGCCACTCTCTACGAGCTGAAGTCCACCTTCACCGGCTCGCGATCCGGCTCGGCGACCTCGAAGTACTCTCTGTCCTTGAAGCCGAACAGGTTCGCGATGATGTTCGACGGGAACTTCTCACGCTTGTTGTCGTACTTGAGAACGGTGTCATTGTAGAACTGCCGCGCGTAGGCGATCTTGCTCTCCGTTCCCGACAACTCCTCCTGGAGCATCATGAAGTTCTGGTTTGCCTTGAGCTCCGGGTAAGCCTCGGCGACGGCGAACAGGGTCTTGAGCGCCCCCGTCAGCATGTTGTTGGCCTGCGCCTGGTCCTGAACGCCCTGCGCGTTCATGAGGGCGGAGCGCGCCTCGGTGACCTTCGTGAAGACCTCTTTCTCGTGCGCCGCGTATCCCTTGACGGTCTCGAGGAGGTTCGGGATGAGATCGGTCCGGCGCTTGAGCTGAACGTCGATCTGAGACCACGCATTCTCGAAGCGGTTCCTCAGGACGACCAGGCCGTTGTACATCGCCACCACCCAGGCTGCGATCACAACTACAATGACCAGAAATATGAGCATAGGGATCTCCTTTCATCCGAACGGATACTGCGCCGGTCAAGATACGCTTATCATACCCCTTGTATTCGGGTCCCCCTGTTATATCGCCACTTGGGAGCTGCCGTCAACGGGGATTTCCGGCGAGGGGTGGACGGGGGCAGGTGCGCGGGCGCGCTCTAGATGCGCGACCGCCGCAGCCTGAGCGAGTTCGTCACAACGGACACGGAGGAGAACGCCATGGCGACGGCTGCGAACACCGGTCTCAGGAGGATGCCGAACGCCGGATAGAGAGCGCCCGCGGCCACGGGGATGCCGACCGTGTTGTAGAAGAACGCCCAGAACAGATTCTGCCTGATGGTGCGGATCGTCCGCCGGGAGAGCTCGATGGCCTGGACGACGCCCATGAGGTCGGCGCGCATCAGCGTGATGTCCGAGGCCTCGATGGCGACGTCCGTGCCCGTGCCGATGGCGATGCCGACGTCGGCAGCCGCGAGCGCCGGCGCGTCGTTGATGCCGTCGCCCACCATCCCGACGAACGCGCCCTGCTTCTGGAGTTTCTCTATCTCCGCTGCCTTGCCGGCGGGAAGGACCTCGGCGACGACGCGGTCGACACCGACGCTCCGGCCGATCGCGCGGGCGATGACCTCGCGGTCTCCGGTCAGCATCACGACCTCGATGCCCATCTCTCTCAGTCGCGCCACGGCGCCGGCCGCCTCCGGACGGAGAGTGTCGGCGACGGCGAGTGGCGGCCTCAAGCCCATCACCGTCCGCGTCCGCCGCGCCGCGTTCGCGTAGCAACGCCTCGGTCCCGACGAGGACGGACGCTCCATCGAGGACGGCCGCAACGCCCTTGCCGGGGATCGCCTCGAAGTTCGTTGTGTCGGGCAGTTCGAGTGCCAACTCCCTCGCCTTCGCCACGACGGCCTGGGCCACCGGGTGCTCGGAGTTTCTCTCCACCGCTGCAGCGGCGCGAACCAGGTCCTCCGCGGTGACGCCGTCGACCGGGACGACATCGGTGCAGGACATCTCACCTCTGGTCAGCGTGCCCGTCTTGTCGAGCACGATCGCACTCAGCTTGTGCGCGGTCTCAAGCGTTTCGCCGCCCTTGATGAAGATGCCCATCTCCGCGCCGCGTCCGGTCCCGACCATGATGGCCGTCGGCGTCGCGAGCCCCATCGCGCACGGGCAGGCGATGATGAGCACCGCGACGAGCCTGAGAAGCGCGCCGGTGAACACGGGCGCGGGGCCCAGCAGGAGCCACAACACGAACGTGACGAGCGCGAGCCCGATGACCGCCGGCACGAACACGCTCGCCACCTTGTCGGCCAGCCGCTGGATCGGGGCCTTCGAGCCCTGCGCGTCCTCGACCATCTTGATGATGTGGGCGAGCACGGTCTCTTTGCCCGTGCGCGTCGCGCGGAACTCGAAGCTGCCGGTCCGGACGATGGTCGCGCCGACGACCTCGTCGCCGGGTCCCTTGTCGACCGGGAGGCTCTCGCCGGTGATCATCGATTCGTCGATGGCGGAGGCGCCCGTCAGTATCTCTCCGTCGACAGGGATTTTCTCGCCGGGTCTCACGCGCACGGTGTCGCCCGGCGCCACTTCCTCGACGGGCACCTCGACCTCCGAGCCCTCCCGCACGACGGTCGCCGTGCGGGGCGCCAGGTCGGCCAGACGCCTGATCGCCTGGGAGGCCCGGCCCCTGGCGCGTAGCTCGAGGAAGCGGCCCAGGAGTATGAGCGTGATTATCATGGCGCTCGTGTCGAAGTACACGTGGATGTCGCTCGGTGACTCCGACAGGAGCGCCGGAGCGAACGTCGCGACCGCGCTGTAGACGTACGCCGCGGACGTGCCGACCGCGACCAGCGTGTTCATGTCGGCGGTGCGGTGCTTAGTCGCCGCCCAGAAGCCGCGGAAGAACCTGGCGCCGGCCCAGAACATGACGGGCGTCGCCAGCAGGAAGAGCGTCAGGTGTCGTGCGCGCAGGGGGATGTGCTCGACGAACGGGAAGAGCATCGGCATGCTGCCGACGAAGACCAGCGCGGTGAGGAACGAAGCGACGATGAGGTCGCGTCTTAGGCTCGCCGTCTCGCGATCCGCGCCGCCGGTGCGCGCCGTGGTCTCCGAGGCGACGGGGATGACACGGTAGTCGCCCGCCCGCGCTGCGGCCTCCGCGATGTCGTCCAGGGCCACCGTGTCAGTGACCGCTTCGATGGTGATCTTCGCTGTCGCAAGGTTCACACTCGCCGACAGAACGCCCGGGAGCTCCAGCAGGTTACCCTCTATCTTCTGGACGCACGAGGCGCAGAAGATCCCCTCGACCTCGGCCTCCAGACGCTCGGTCTCGACCCCGTATCCC
>JALGZG010000072.1 GCA_025782345.1 bacterium
CCGACACGCGGACCGACACGCTCTGGATCTTCGATGCGGACTTCGAGGATCTGCTCGGCGACAACGCCGGGTGGATCTCCGAGGACAGAAGCGGCACGCTCGCAGTTCCCAATCACTGGCACAAAGACACGATCCGCATCAACGGGTTCGAGTGGCTCGGCGACAGCACGTGGTGGTGCGGGACGTACAATCCGTGCTGGAGGCAACCGCGGGGGTATGGGAACGACTGGTATCAGATTCTCGAGAGGTCGTTCCCGGAAGTTGAGGCACTCACGGACCCCGGCAATCCGCTCGAGCTAAGGTTCGACCAGCGGATCGCGATGGAGAACGACTACGACTACGGATACGTCGACATCCGATGCCAGGCCACCTCAGACACTTGGTACACGCTGATAGCCGTGGACAACCCGGGCTTCGCGGGAACCCCCGGTATCTCTATGGACTGGGACAGCACGAACCCGGTGGTGGGCGGACACATCGAGCTTAATCTCACCGACTACTCTGGGCACGCGTTCGACCTGCGCTTCCGCTTCGAGTCGGACATGGCATACTCCTCTCAGGACCAGTGGGACAATCCTCCGCATCACTCCGTCCTTGATGGTGCTTGGCAGCTGGACAACATCGAGCTGGTCGCGTGGACGCCCGACCCGGTTCTGGTCTTCCTCGACGACTGCGAGTCCCCGGGCGACAACGGATGGGTACACGACGACATCCTTGCTCAGGGCC
This sequence comes from bacterium, assembly GCA_025782345.1. Classification (GTDB taxonomy): domain Bacteria; phylum Joyebacterota; class Joyebacteria; order Joyebacterales; family Joyebacteraceae; genus JALGZG01. Next base: position 727 of record JALGZG010000072.1, read on the forward strand.
AGACGGGGGTCACGTTCTGGCGGGGGCTCTACGGCACCGACATCTGGACGAACAGACCGTACTCGTGCGAAGAGCAAGAAGGATGGATGTACGCGGCCGTCGACCCGCTGACCAGCCGCATGGTCGACAATGAGTACGCGTGGCTCATCAGCCCGCCGATCGACATATCCGACGCCGAGAAGCTCGTCGGACAGTGGTATATGTGGGTCGACCTCCCTCGTGATACCGAAGACATCTTCAACCTGTCGCTTGCCTCCACCGACGACGAGTTCTGCCTGGATCCGCCCGCGGGATTCTGCGATGAGAGCCCGGGCTGGTGGTACGGAGGGCCCTTCTGGGGCACGTGGACAGATGACTGGGACGCCTTTGCGGGAAACAACTGGCTCATGATCCGCTGGGAGACCCAGAACAGTGACGATACGCCCCCGGGCGTCGAGCACATGGGCGGCATCTTCCTCAACAGACAGCGCGTGGGGATCCCGATCGGTCCACCGCCGACCGTCTGGGAGTACGACATCTGGGACAGGTTCTGCGATACGTTCGACCTGGCCGAGGCTCTGGCGCACGAGACCCACATCGTGATCTCCGATGAGGACGGCATCGAGTCGGCATTCATGGTCGTTTCGAACGACGGCGGCCAGACATGGGGCTCGTACCCTCTGACCGGAAGCGATCCCTACGACACGTGGTGGGACGTCCCCAACCCGAGCGCGCACATCGCGGAGGCCACGGAGATCCTCTACTACTTCGAGGCTACCGACGGGACCGGGGTCACGACCACGCACCCGAACGGCGCGCCTTCCGACTGCTACGAGTTCTCCGTGCTGCCCATAGTGGGGAGTGTATCCGAGCCCGCGGTGCTCCTCGTGGACAAGCACGGCCGCACGGTCCCGGGGGAGGACGGCGGCTTCAGGAGCACGAGCGAAGACTATTTCCGCGAGGCGCTGGATATCCTCGGGTACGAGTACGACGTGTTCGACGTCTGCGTGCCGTCGGGGGTCATCCGCGGAGACGGGCCGGACACATCTGGCATGAAGTACTACGACACGCAGATCTGGGCCTCGAGCAGTTTCTCCGCGTACTCGCTCACCGGTAGTGACCAGTGGAGCCTCACCGAGTGGCTCGTTGAATCGGTTACCCTGGGCGCCGAGAGGAACCTCCTGCTCACCGGCAACGATTTCGGCTCGTGGCTGGAGGAGGGCCAGGCCGAGACCCTGGACTTCTACACCTACTGGCTCGCGTCCGACTGGGTGCAGGACCTGCCGCTGTCCAGCTACAACCCGGACACCACGGCGTGGGTCCATGACGCGGCGGGCGGATTCGACTTCATGACGCACGACGACGGCGAGTGCCGCCTGTGGGACGGTTGCCCGCTCATCGCGTACTACGATGTCGTGCAACCCACGTCGGCAGAGGGGGCCGAGCTCGCGGCCGAGTACGTTCTGCCCGACATGAGCATCTGGCCCGCGGGTGTCGCCTACACGCACGCTGTGTGGGGCTACCAGACGGTCAATCTCGGGTTCGGTATGGAGTTCATGATGGACGAGCCTGTCGGAAGCGGCGCCTTCGGCTCCGGGGCGTCCGATCGTGTCAATCTCATGGCGAACATCATGGAGTACTTCGAGAAGACGCCGACGGGCACGCCGACCGGCGCGGAGGAAAGGGAGGTCTTTGCAGACCACCTCGGCCATGCGCGTCCGAACCCGTTCAATCCTGTGACGACCATCGACTTCAGCCTGGCATCCACCCGGCACACGACCATCCGCGTGTTCGACGCGGCGGGACGAGTCGTGCGGACTCTCATCGACCGTAACATCGAGCCGGGCGAGCACAAGGTAGTCTGGGACGGCACCAACGACACCGGCCAGCGGGCGGCCAGTGGTGTCTACTTCGTGAAGATGGAAGGAACCGGCGACGCTGGCAGGTTCAGCAAGGTCAGCAAGGTTGTGATGTTGAAGTAGGAGCGGATCCTCTCGGGAGCTGCATCGAAGGACTGAACGGACCGGACGCCCCCTCGCGGAGGAGGTGCAGGAAATGAGATCGCGCACACGCGAGCGCCGTGCGCGCCACACGTGCACCGTAAGAGGCAGCGCGCAAGCAGGCGCGTCCACGTGTCTCTTCGTCACATGCGTCCTCGCTGCATGCGCCATCCTTCTGGTGTCTGCTGTGCCCTGTATCGCGGCGCGAGAAGACACCGCACCCGAGTCGTCGTCCGCTGTCGAATCCCCCGCGTCTTCGTGCGCCAGGCGTGCAAACGAGCTCATCGGTGTCCGCGGAGAGATCGGCGACCTGGACGGTCGAGGCCTCCGATCGGTGGGAGAGGAGACACTCTGGATCTTCGATGCCGACTTCGAAGACCTGACGGGCGACAACGCCGGTTGGACCTCCTACGACCGCAGCGGGACGCTCGCGGTCGAGAACTACTGGCACAAGGACACCATCCGCATCAACGGATTCACGCACCTCGGCGACAGCACGTGGTGGTGCGGCAAGTACGACCCGTGCTGGCGCCAGCCGAGGGGGTACGGGAACGACTGGATGCAGCTTCTCTGGCGGAGCTTCCCCGAGGTCGCGACGCAGGCGGTCGGCGGCAACCGGTGACACGTGGTACACACTCCACTCGTTCTGCAATCCTGGATTCATGGGCACGCCTGGGATATCCCAGGACTGGGACAGCACGGACCCAGATGGTCCCGGCCACATGACGCTCGACCTGAGCGCGTTCTCGGGTGAGGCCATCGATGTCCGGTTCCGGTTCGAATCCGATGGAGCGTATTCGTCACAAGACCAATGGGACAACCCCCCGCGCCACTCCGTGCTGGACGGCGCCTGGCAGCTTGACAACATCAAGCTCTGGGCCGCCGTGCCGGAGTCCGTGACGATCTTCTTCGACGACTGCGAATCCCCCGGTGACAACGGGTGGGTGCACGACGGCATCCCTGCCCACGGCCAGACAGGCGTGACGTTCTGGCGCGGGCTCTACGGGACGGACCTGTGGACCAATCGCCCGTTCTCGTGCGATGAGCAGTCGGGTTGGATGTACGCGGCGGTCGACCCGCTGACCAGCCGCATGGTTGACAATGAGTACGCGTGGCTCATCTGTCCGGTGATCGACATCTCAGGCGCCGAGAAGCTCGTCGCACAGTGGTCCATGTGGGTCGATCTGCCTCGCGCGTCCGAGGACCTCTTCGATATCGCTCCTCGGTCAGGTGATGACCTTGAGTGCGTCGAGTGGTGGCCCTGGGACCCGTTTGGCGATCCGGGCTGGTGGTACGGCGGGCCCTTGTGGGGCACGTGGACGGACGACTGGGACGCCTACGCGGGTAACAACTGGCTTCAGGTCCTCTGGGCCGTCGTGAACCACGAGCCACCAGAGCCGGGCGTCGAGCACATGGGCGGCATCTTCCTCAACAGGCAGCGCGTGGGGATTCCCACGGGTGATCCCGGGACCGTGTGGGAGATCGACACATGGAACAGGTTCAACGACTGGTACATTGAGCAGATGGCGGACGCGCTCCTCGACACCATGTACATCGGAGTCAAGGACGACGACGGCATCACATCTGTGGCTCTCTTGGCCTCGAATGACGGCGGTCAGAACTGGAGCTCCTACGCCTGCCGCCACGAGAGCGAGCATAGCCAGTGGTGGTACGCGCCACCTCCATCCAACGAGATGACTCAGGGCAGCGAGATCTGGTACTACTTCGAGGCGCTGGACATGGTCGGCAACACGGCCATCTATCCTCCGGACGCGCCAGATTGCCACCTCGAGATGTCCATCCTCCCGATCAACGCGAGCGTCAGCAATCCCGGCGTGCTCCTGGTCGACAAGCACGGCAGACGGGTGCCGGGCGAGCATCGTGACTACTCCACGACCTCAGAGGACTACTTCCGAGAGGCGCTGGACATACTCGGGTACGAGTACGACGTGTACGACGTCGAGGTTCCGGGAGGTAGCATCAAGTCAGAGGGCCCGGACTCGTGCGGGATGAAGTACTACGACACGCAGATCTGGTTCAGTGGCTCCTCGCCAGTGAGCTCGGCGGGGCTGATTCGCTCGGCCTCCTCGCGACCTGGCTTGCGACGGAGTACCTGGACGACGCCGTCGGGGATGCGACGGTCGACAGCGTGCCCGGGTTGCGCGACTTTGCGGGCGGCTTCGACTTCATGACCCACGATGACCGCGAGTGCGTGCTGCGCGGAGGCTGTCCTGAGCTTGGCGATTTCGATGTGATCCAGCCGTACCCCGGTGTTGACGGCGCCGAACTGGTTGCGGAGTACGTGAAGGTCGATATGACGACGCGTCCCGCCGGAGTCGCGTACACCGATTCTACCGGGTACCAGACCGTGACACTGGGCTTCGGCATGGAGTTCATGTCGGACGCCCCGCTGCCCACGGGTCACTACGCGTCCGGCGCTTCGGACCGCGTCGACCTCATGGCGAACATCATGGAGTACTTCGAGAGAGAGCCGACCGGACCGGGAACGGGGGTCGAGGGCACGACCACGTTCGCC
>JALGZG010000177.1 GCA_025782345.1 bacterium
CGCGAGTGACGTGACGGCGTCGATCATCCTGGGGAGAACGACCGTCGGACGGAACCCGTTCGCCCACAACAAGTCCACCTCAGAGGGTATGGCCCCTATCTCCGCGACTCCCCCCCGGACCGACATGATGTCCATCCCGAGCTCGTTCAGACGATGGATGTCCTCACGGGAGAGGATGTCGACCGTGACCACCGCCGCATCGTCCCTGGGGTACGCGTGTGCGACGGCGGCGAGCAGAGCTGCCGCGAACACTACCGCCACGACCAGGCGCCAGACCCTCATGTTGATGCTCCTCCTTCTGAGATGATGGGCACACGGCGCGCCCGGAGTGCTGATCCGGGCGCGCTCCTGAGAAACCCCTACTTCAGAAGCGTCATCTTCCGGAACGCACTGTCCTCGCGCGAGGCGAGCCTGGCGAAGTAGATACCAGACGCGAGAGGAAGACCGGAGTCGTCGGTCCCGTCCCACACGGCCAGCGCCGGACCTGCCGGAAGCTCAGAATCGACCAGCGTACGCACCACCTGGCCGTTGACATTGTGGACCGTGAGACTCACCGAGCCTCCGCCCTCGGGTACCGTGAACGCCACACTGGTCACGGGGTTGAACGGATTGGGGTAGTTCTGATGGAGCGCGAGGCGGTGGACCTCACCGTCCTCGATACCGGTCGGCAGGTTGAACCAGTTCAGTATGCGCCCTATCAGCGTCTTCTGGTTGTCGGGATCGGCCTCCGTCGTCTTCACGTCCTCGAACGGGAAGCTCAGGAAGACGACCTTGTGGCCGTTCTCATCGACCCGGATCCCCTCGGTTCCGATCTCGCTCGTGAAAACGACGTCTGCCGGAGAGTTCGAGACGAACACGTCGCTCGCATTGGGCGCAAACGGCCCGCCGAGGAGGTTCAGCGACATCCCGTCCGAGATGGCATTCCCCGTCACACCCGTGACGACGAACCCGCCGTTGTCGTTCGTCCACGAATCTATGTGCAGGTAGTCGGTTCGGAACGCGAGCGTGTTGACGCGGCTCGACAGGAACTCCATGCTCGCCAGCAGCAGGTTCCCGCCGCCGTCCAGGTACGCCGCCATGTTGTTCTCGCAGGAGCCGCCGAGGTCGCCGGCGGTGCCGCCGCCCGTCGTCCACAGAACCGCCCAGTACGAGTTCAGCCGTGTCAGGCACGGCCTGCTTCTCACCTCGGCGTCCCAGACCATCGCCGTGTAGCCGGTGTCGCTCAGCGCCGTCTCGAGATACGTCTCGTGGTCCGCTCCTCCGTCGTCGTCAACCAGCAGGATCGACGGCAGGTCAACGAACGTCGCGAACGACTCGCTGGATACTATCGAGGTGTCACCGCTGCTCGTCGCGGTCAACGTCGTCAGGGCCATGCCCTGAGTGTGGCCGACGCCGTCCGTCATGTGGACGTCGAAGGTCTCTTTCTCGGCCGGCTCGAGGACGTAGTCCCACGGGCCGAAATGGCAGGCGCCGTCCGTGTCGCAGTAGAACGCGACCCAGTCCCACGGTCCCAGGCCGTCCGGAAGGATATCGTGCCCGATGTCGACCGTGATGACGTCCGCCATCACGCCGGTGTTCTCGAGGACGATGTGGTAGATGGCCTCACCGAAGTAGTCGATCTCGGTCGCGTAGCGGTCCGCGTGGTCCAAGCTGTTGGCAAACGGAGCGGGCATCAGCTGAGCATTGAGGACCAGCTTGGGGTTGGTATCCTCGATGAAGACGGCGACATGCAGCTCGTCGAGATTCCAGGCGGCGTCGACCTTGAACTTCTTCGTGATGACGATGGAATCACCGGCCGCCGCCAGCGTGGTGACCGTGGAGGGTGGCAGCATGTCACGGACGGTCCAGGGGTAGACTTCGCTCGTGTTCTCGTAGACAATGAAGTACGCCCTGAGGTCGCCGTAGGGCACGGTATCGACGGCTTTGAATACCGTCGTCACCCAGCTGGAGTCGGGGTCGCCCGAGGCGTAGATGATGCCCTCGGTGGTCAACGTCACCGGGACCGACTCGGCGAAGTGCGACGCGACGATCGGCTCATAGACCTCGATGATATTCGTTCCGGCGCCCACGACCTCCGTCTCTGCATCGAAGTTGACCTCGGGAATGCCGCCGACCGTGTAGTAGCTGGCCCGGTTGTGCGTCTCCGCGGTCGCGTATGCGTCGCCGACATGGTAGTAGAGGCAAACGAGGCCCTCCGTACCGTATGTCTCCTGAAGCTCCTGCAGCGCGATGCGGCCGTTCGGGCAGTAGCCGCACCAAGTGGCGCCGAACATCTCGGCCAGCACCGTGCGCTGGGCCGACACCGCGGGCGCCGTGCCCGCAGCGAGCACCGCAACAGCAAGTCCGATCACTACCACCGAACGCCTCAACATGTTGCTCCTCCTCTGCTGTCGCCCCGCGCCGGTTCTCCTCTCGGAAACGCCGGTCCGTGGGGTGTGCGCCCGGTGGAAGCCCGCCCTGGCGCACGACTCAAAGCTGCTACTTGAGCAATGTCATCTTCCTGAACGCGCTCTCCTCGTTGGCGGCCAGCCTGGCGAAGTAGATGCCAGACGCCAGATTCCGCCCGGAGTCGTCCGCGCCGTCCCACACCGCAAGAGCGGGACCCGCGGGCAGCTCCTCGTCGACCAGTGTACGCACAACCTGACCGCTCACGTTGTGAACGGTCAGTGTCACTCTCCCGGCGCCTTCCGGCACCGTGAACGCTACCTTGGTCACCGGATTGAACGGGTTCGGGGAATTCTGTCCGAGCGCGAGGCGGTGGATCTCCGCGTCCTCAACGCCGGAAGTCAGCTCGAACCAGCTCAGGATCCGCGCGACCAGCGTCCTCTGATTGTCGGGATCGGCCTCTGTCGTCTTCACGTCCTCGAACGGAAAGCTCATGAAGACGATCTTGTGGCCGCCCTCCGCGACGCTCAGCCCCTTGTTGCCCGGAGGAGCCGTGAACATGACCTCCGCGGGCGAGCTGACGGTTATGCCGTCGCTGTTCGTGGGCGGGAACGGCCCACCGAGCAGCATCAGCGACATCCCGTCCGAGATCGCGTCGCCTCCGACACCGGTCATGACGAAACCGCCGTTGTCGTTGGCCCACGAATCGATGTGCAGATAGTCCGTGATGAACGCGCTGATGTCGACTCGACTCGACAGGTAGCCCATGCTTGCGAGCATCAGGTTCCCGCCGCCGTCCAGGTACGCCATCATGTTGTTCTCGTCGTCGACATCGATGCCGCTGCCGTCCGCATTCGCGCTCGTCCAGAGCACCGTCCAGTACGACGCCAGCTCCGTGAGGTCGGGTCTCGTGCGTTGCACCGCCATCGTCATCGACCAGGAGGATCGACGGCAGGTCGACGAACGTCGCGAACGACTCGGTCGCGAACGATGTCGCGTCCCCGGTGCTGGTCGCCGTCAGCGTCGTCAGGGCCATGCCCTGAGTGTGGCCGACGCCGTCCGTCACGTGGACGTCGAAGGTCTCTTTCTCGGCCGGCTCGAG
>JALGZG010000049.1 GCA_025782345.1 bacterium
AGCACACTGGCGACCACCGACGCCCGTAGTCTGATGCCCTCGGCGCTCAGGTGGATCGTGTCGCCGGGCGGCATGAGGTCGGCGGCGTCGCGACACGCGATCTCCTCTAGAAGATGCCGATGCTCAGCCCGATCGCCGGCCCGACCACAGTGACCGACTGCACGATCTCGTCGTCGCCGCTCCCGTCGGTCCGCTTGTACTTGAACTGCCGGTACCCGGCGCTCAGCATCAGCCGACGGGAGAGGCGGAAGAGCGCCGCGAACTCCGCGTCCCACATGTAGTCGGACGCTTCGCCTATGCCGAGGCCGCCGCCCGTGGCGCGGATGTTGAATCCCACCGAGGGCGTCACGGGGAAGTGCATGTGGAGGCCGAGAACCGGGTCCCACCAGGTCTCCCCCGTCTTCCCGGTGGTCACGATCGGGTCGCCCCCGGGCAGGATGGGGTCGATCGTGATCCTGTAATCCACATCGTTGTCCCAGTAGCGGGCGCCTGCCCCGACCCAGATCGCGAGCCCGCCATCCTGCGCAGGCGTGCGTGTGTCGTAAACCTTGCCGCCGAACTTCATGTCCAGGATGTGCTGATTGACGCCGAGCTCGGTCGTCGTGAGCGTTGAACGACTGGCGGATCTCCTTCCCTCCGACGTCCGTGCTCTGCGCCGCGAGCCATGCGTAGGGAGTGATGGCCAGCCCCCACTCTTCCTCGAGGGGAGACACAGGTTCATCGTCAAGCTCGAGCGGGTCCTGGGCGCGGACCGGGCCGGCAATCGCGAGAAGGGCCAAGGCCGCAACACAGATCACCGCTCCCGCGATCATCCTGCGTCGTTCGACGAATCGCCTGCAGTGAGCCGCATTCCGATTCCTCATCACGTTCCCCCTTCGACCGAGCGTGAAGCTGAATACACCTTCCCCTAGCCGTGTCCCTCGGTGCGATTGCGCAGCAGATGAACCGCGCTCTCGCACGTCAGGCGCTCACTCGCGTCAGTCAGCCTTCTCTATGCCCGGCGGGGCGTAGAGCGGGTCGAGGGCCGCGGGTTCCGGCCAGTAGCAGCGCATCTGCAGCGAGAACAGGCCGTCCGGCGCCGGCAGCCAGTTGGATTCCCTCTCCTTGCCCGGTGACTCGTGCTGGAGATAGACCGTGAGCGAACCGTCGTCGCCGTAGACCACGCCCTCGGTACGGTCGCCGAGCGTGTAGCGGTCGATCGGGTTATGGATGAAGAACTGTTGCGGCAAGTTGTACATCGACAGGGACCAGAAGCTCTTGACCGGCGGCAGCTCGTCGGCGGCGAAGTGCAGCACGTAGTCGTGTTCGGAGGCGTCGAGTGCCTCTCCGTCAGCGTCGACGGAGGCCTCGGGATAGAAGGCCTCGTCGAGATCGTTGCCCCAGAGACCGAAGAACGCGGCTCCCGCCCTGCGCAGGTAGCGGCCCTGCATGGCCTCGCGGGTTCCGAAGGAGGCCTCGGTCAGCATCCAGCCGTTCTGTCGGCTTCCGAGGTTCGCGCCCTCGGCCTCGATTTTCTCGAGGGCGGATGCCACGCCGGCGTCCATGGCGGTGCGGATCTCCGGGTCGAGGGTCTCGAGGTCGAAGTCCGCGCCGATGCCGACGGCGGCGAAACGCCGCCACAGCTCGGCCTCGCTGGGATGTTGCTCGAGATACGGCAAGAAGGCGTTGAGCATAGCAACGAAGCCGGCCGAGCGGGCTTGCTCGCGGTTGTAGGGAGGAAGCTGCGGCGCGGCCTCGGCCGGCGGTGGTTCCGTACCGGCGAACTCGCTCAACGGTGTGACGGCGTACTGCTCCTGGATTGTCACGACGTTGGGCATGTCCTCGGTGCCGAAGACGGCCGTTCTGGCAAGGGCCATGGCGAAATCGGTTTCGCAGGAGATGACGGCGGTGATGTCTTCCGGCGCCTCACCCGTCCAGCCCGGCCCGGCGATCAGGTAGTTGCCGGCGTCCGGCCCGGTGGCGCGCGAGCCCACGTAGGCGAAGTTGTGCGTGTAGAGGTCAATGAGCTGGAACGAGTAGTAGCGGTCGAGCGGAATCGCCGGCACGCTGAGCACCATGGGCTCGGCCCGCAGGTCCAGCCACCCGGCCGAGTAGGCGGTGTCGTTGTTGGGCCGCACGATCAGGGTGTAGTCCGGACCGAGCAGCTCGGTCTTGTGGCCCAGCACATTGAGGGGCGCTTCGTAGGCGCCGGACTCGGGATAGAGCGCCATGGCGAAGAGCATCTTGTACTGATCGAGGATCGGGAACGAGAAGATGTACGCTTCCTCGGTGATGATCCTGGTTTCCTCGATGGGGTCGGTCCGAGCCCCGCCGCAGCCGGCCAGCAAGAGCGACATCAGTACGAGGCCCGCAAGACCGAGTACGACGGAGTGGCGGTTCTTCGTTGTTGTTCTCATCGTGTTCCTCCCTGTTGGTTGCCGGTGTCCGGTCAGTCGATCCGCACCGCCGGCGGCGGTGTCCACTCGCCCTCGAGCGCCGATTCCTCCGGCCCGTACAGGCGCAGCACCATGTAGAACGGCCCATCGGGCGCGGGCAGCCAGTTGCTCTGCTTGGCCTTGCCCGGGGAGTTCTTTTGGATGAGCAGGCTGAGAGAGCCGTCCTCTTCAAGTTGGAGCTGCTCCATCATGGTTGAGTTCAGCAAGTAGCGGTCGAGGGGGTTCTCGATGAAGAGCTGGGTCTTCCCGTCGTACATGGTCAGCGACCAGAAGGCCTTGACCGGTGGCAGCTTCCCCGTCTCAAAGGTCATGGTGTACCGGTTTGCCGACGCGTCGAGCGGCTGCTGGTCGGCATCGGCCTGATAGGTCGGGTAGATCGCTTCCGCAGCGGAATTGCCGTAGAGACCCAAGTGGGCCGCAACCGAACGAAGAAGGGACGGGGTCTCCAGCTCGTAGTTCGTCTTTGCGCTCGCGGTGAGGAACTCCCGTGTGCCGAATACCTTCCCGCTGACTAGCGGGTCGCTTGCATTCTCCCCGATAAATCCCTCGATCTCGCCAAAGCCCTCCTGGACCCCCGCCTTCAACGCTTCCTGGATTTCGGCAGGGAGTGCCGCGAAGTCGAAGGCGTTCTCCGGACCGATTCCGAGGCGGGCGAGGCGACCCCAGAGCTCTTCTTCCCCGTCTCCCGGTCTTTCGAGGAGCGCCATCATGAGGTCGAGATAGCCGAAGAAGCGCTCGTCGAACTGCGATCCTTCAACCCATACCGGGAGATCGGGAATCGCTTTCGCGGCGGGAGCATTCGTGCCCAGAAAAGCGCTCAGCGGTTGCAGACCGTAGCTGCCCTGGATCTCCTTGACCTTCGCGAGATCATCGGGGCCGAAAAGCTGGGTCCGGGTGACGTTGAATACGATGCCGGTTTCGCTCCGGATCACACCGGTGATGCCTTCCGGCTTCTCCCCGTGCCAATCGGGTCCGGCGATGAGATACGTGCCCGCCTCGTTCCCGGTCGTGAGGGTTCCCACGTAGCCGAAGTTGTGGGTGTAGAGGTCGATGAGCTGGAAATGATAGAAGCGCTCCGGCTCCATCTCGGGCACGGTCAGCACCATCGGTTCCGCACCGAGGTCCAGCCAGAACATGCAGTAGGGCGTGTCGGCGTTCGGCGTCACCACCGCCTTGTCGTCCGGGGTGAAGAGCCTCGCCTCGCAGGCGAGCTGATTGAACGGGCCCTTGTACTCGGGGTTCTCCGTGTCGACCACGTAGTTGTAGATGGTCTTGTAGTTCATCACCAT
>JALGZG010000332.1 GCA_025782345.1 bacterium
GGCAATCTCCCGTCCATAGAAGCCGGGCGCGAGCTGGTCGACCGGATGTTCTTCGACCCCAACCGCTACGACCTGAAGAACGTCGGCCGCTACAAGATCAACCGCCAGCTCAGCATCTCCGACGAGGACATACCGCTCGACACCGTGTGCCTCACGCACCGCGACTTCATCGAGACCATCAGGGCAGTACTGGAGGTCGTCAAGGGCGAGCGGGAGACCGACGACATCGACCATCTCGGCAATCGGCGGGTGCGCTCCGTGGGCGAGCTCCTCGAGAATCAGCTCTCCGCCGGACTCTCGCGCATGGTCAGAGTCATCAGGGATCGGATGTCGACCGGCGACGCAGACGAACTGGATCTGGCCACGCTGGTCAACTCCAGACCCATATCGGCCGTCGTCCGCGCGTTCTTCGGCAGCAATCAGCTCTCGCAGTTCATGGAGCAGACCAATCCCCTGGCGGAGCTGACGCACAAGCGGAGACTCTCCGCGCTCGGCCCGGGCGGTCTCACGAGGGAGCGAGCCGGGTTCGAGGTCAGGGACGTGCACTACAGCCACTACGGCCGCATGTGTCCGATCGAGACGCCGGAGGGGCCGAACATCGGTCTCATCAGCTCACTCTCGACGTACGGGCGAATCAACGATTACGGCTTCATCGAGACGCCGTACTACAGAATGAAGAAGGGCAAGGTCACGAGTGACGTCAAGTTCCTGACGGCGTCCGAAGAGGACCACTACATCATTGCTCAGGCCGGTGAGCCGCTCGATTCAGCAGGGAAGATCCGGGACGAGACGCTTCTGGCTCGCCACAGGGACGACTTCCCGATGGTCGCGCGCGAGGATATCCATTACATGGACGTCTCGCCGAAGCAGCTGGTGTCTGCGGCTGCGGCTCTGATTCCCTTCCTCGAGCACGACGACGCCAACCGAGCGCTGATGGGTTCGAACATGCAGCGGCAGGCCGTTCCTCTCCTCAAGACGGAAGCACCGCTGGTGGGCACCGGTATCGAACACCGCGTCGCGGTCGATTCCGGCGCTGTCACGACCGCAATGCACGGTGGTGTCGTGGAAGAGGTCGACGCCCGGCATATCTGCATCCGCCACAGCGACACTCTGGACGGTTCGGAGGCGGTGGACGAGTACCCGCTCAGGAAGTTCCAGCGGACGAACCAGAACACGTGCATCAACCAGCGCCCGATGGTCAGAATCGGGCAGCGCGTGGAGACCGATACCGTCATCGCGGACGGGCCGTCCACGAGGGACGGAGAGCTGGCTCTGGGCGCCAACCTGCTCGTCGCATTCATGCCGTGGGAGGGTTACAACTTCGAGGACGCGATCCTCGTGTCCGAGAAGATCCTCAAGCACGACCGCCTGACCTCGATCCACATCGAGGAGTTTGAGTCTCAGGTCCGCGAGACGAAGCGGGGCATGGAGGAGTTCACTCCCGAGATTCCGAACGTCAGCGAGGAGCGGCTGAAGAACCTCGACGAGAGCGGCCTCGTGAGGCCCGGCGCGCGCGTGTCCGCGGGTGACATCCTGATCGGCAAGGTGACGCCCAAGGGCGAGACCGAGCTGACTCCCGAGGAGAACCTATTGAGGGCGATCTTCGGCGACCGCGCCGGCGACGTGAGGGACACGTCGCTCAAAGCGCCTCCGGGCATGAAGGGCATCGTCATCGATACGGTTCTTTTCTCACGGCGGGCCAGGGACGAGCGCGGCAAGAAGGTCGTGCAGAAGGAGATCGACAAGATCAGGTCAGAGGCGCGGACCGCGCTGAAGCGTCTCAAGAAGGAGCGGGAACGGCGTATCTTCGGTCTCATCGAAGGGCTCAAGACCAAGTCGCTCCGTGACTCTAAGACGAACGAGCTGGTGATCCGCGGCGGCCGCAAGGTCAACGAAGATGTGATGAGTCTCCTCAAGTTCGAGCGTCTCGACTGGGAAGACGGCGTCGTCGAAGACGACAAGATCAGCGAGAAGGTCAGGGGTCTCTACAACGAATACCGCGACCGGATCGACCGGATCGAGCCCCAGCGCGACAGGAACATCGAGAGGATCAAGCTCGGGGAGGATCTGCCGCGCGGTGTCGTCAAGCTCGCGAAGGTGTACGTTGCGACCAAACGCAAGCTCTCTGTCGGCGACAAGGTGGCGGGTCGGCACGGGAACAAGGGTGTCATCGCGAAGATCATGGCGGAGGAGGACATGCCGTGTCTTCCGGACGGGACGCCGGTTGACATCGTGCTGAATCCGCTGGGAGTGCCGTCGCGGATGAACCTGGGGCAGATCCTTGAGACGCATCTCGGTTGGGCGGCGCACGAGCTCGGCTACGTCGCGGCGACACCGGTGTTCAACGGCGCGACCATCGAGGGCATCAAGAGCGAACTCAGGACAGCGGGGCTGCCCGAATCCGGGAAGACCGTCCTCTACGACGGCCGGACCGGCGAGCCGTTCGAGCATCCCGTGACGGTCGGCTACATCTACACACTCAAGCTTCTGCATCTGGTGGACGACAAGATCCACGCGCGCTCCATCGGCCCCTACTCGCTCGTAACGCAGCAGCCGCTCGGCGGCAAGGCGCAGTTTGGCGGGCAGCGTTTCGGTGAGATGGAGGTCTGGGCGCTCGAGGCCTACGGGGCCGCGCACACGCTGCAGGAGCTCCTGACGGTCAAATCTGATGACGTGGTCGGAAGATCCAAGACGTACGAAGCGATTGTCAAAGGGCAGGATCCTCCAGAGCCGGGTACGCCTGCTTCGTTCGACGTTCTCATCCGGGAGCTTCAGAGCCTCGGTCTGGACGTAACGCTGGTTAAGGAATAGGTCTTGTCGAGGAGGTAGGATCGGTGTATTTCGGCGTCTTTGACGAGCACAAGGGGCCTCACGAGTTCAAGGCGATCCAGATCAGGCTCGCCTCGCCCGAGGCTATACGGAGTTGGTCACACGGTCAAGTGACGCTTCCCGAGACGATTAACTACCGGTCCTTCAAGCCCGAGAAGGGTGGCCTGTTCTGCGAGCGCATTTTCGGACCGGTCAAGGACTGGGAGTGCAACTGCGGGAAGTACCGGCGCATCAGGTAACAGTCGAAGGTCCGTCGCGAGCGCTTGGGTCACATCGAGCTCTCGGTCCCGGTGGCGCACGTGTGGTTCTTCAGGGGTAACCCGAACATCATCGGGCGGCTGCTTGACATGAAGCGCCGCGACCTCGAGCGCGTGCTCTACTACGAGTCGTACCTCGTGCTCGACCCTGGCAAGAGCGACCTGGAAGTCGGTGAGCTTCTGTCGGGCGAGCGCATGGCGGAGTTCTCGATGGCACCGGACCTTGAGGTCCGGGCGGAGATGGGTGCGGCGGCGATAAAGGAGTTGCTGGAGGCCGTCGTCGTCGAGGAGAGCTACGAGGAACTCAGGGCCGCCGCGCGCGCCACGGATTCGACCAAGCAGGCGAAGAAGAAGGCCCTCAAGCGACTCCAGGTCTTCGACTCGTTCAGGGGTTCGGGCAACGAGCCCGCGTGGACGGTGATGGACGTCATCCCGGTGCTTCCTCCCGACCTCCGGCCTCTGGTGCCTCTCGAGGGTGGGCGGTTCGCCACGTCGGACCTCAACGACCTCTACCGGCGAGTCATATACAGGAACAACAGGCTCAAAAGCCTGCTCAAGATAAAGGCGCCCGAGATCATCCTGAGAAACGAGAAGCGGATGCTCCAGCAGGCCGTGGACGCGCTCTTCGACAACGGACGGGGCTCTCGCGCGGTGCGCGGGCGCGGCCGTCGGGTACTCAAGTCGCTGTCGCACCTGCTCAAGGGCAAGAAGGGCCGCTTCCGCCAGAACCTTCTCGGGAAGAGGGTCGACTACTCGGGGCGTTCCGTGATCGTCGTGGGTCCGGAGCTCAGGCTGCACCAGTGCGGCATCCCGAAGACGATGGCGCTGGAGCTCTTCTCTCCGTTCATTGTGAGGAGACTCCAGGAGCTCGGACACGCGCAGACGGTCAAGGCGGCGAAGAACCTGATAGACAGGCGCACGCCGGAAGTGTGGGACGCGCTGGAGGACGTCATCACGGATCACCCCATCTTCCTGAACCGCGCGCCTACGCTCCACCGTCTGGGCATCCAGGCGTTCGAGCCGATCCTGGTCGAGGGCAAGGCCATCAGGATCCACCCGCTCGTTTGCTCCGCCTTCAACGCCGACTTCGACGGCGACCAGATGGCCGTGCACGTGCCGCTCAGCTTCGAGGCGCAGGTTGAGTGCCGGGTGCTGATGCTCTCGGTGAACAACATCCTGCTGCCGGCGGACGGAAGGCCCGTCGCATCGCCGTCACAGGACATCGTGCTCGGGTGCTACTTCCTGACCAAGGCGGTCGTGGGTGAGCCGGACGAGCAGAAGGTCAAGGCGTTCGCGACCACGGACGAGGTTGTCTTCGCGCTGGACAGCGGCTCGCTCGACCTGCACGACTGGGTCAAGGTGAGACTCGACGGCAAGACGAAGCTCACGACGCCGGGCCGGGTGCTCTTCAACGAGGTGCTTCCGAAGGAGCTCAGGTTCGTCAACCAGACGATGGACGGCAAGAAGCTCAAGGACCTGGTCGGCAAGTGTCACCGTCTGCTCGGTCAGGAGGCGACCGCGGATGCACTCGACCACCTGAAGGACCTGGGCTTCCACTACGCGACGCTGGGTGGGATCACGATCGGCATCGACGACGTGCTCGTGCCAGAGCAGAAGAAGGACATACTCGCCGCCGCGCAGAAGAACGTGGACCAGATCGCGCGTTACCACCGCGACGGCGTCATCACGGACACCGAGCGCTACAACAGGGTCGTCGATGCGTGGACGCACGCGGCCAGCGATGTTGCCGACGCGATGGCGGCCGATATGGCCGTGTCCGATGGCGGGTTCAACCCGATCCACATGATGGCCGACTCCGGCGCGCGAGGTTCGAAGGACCAGATCCGTCAGCTCGCTGGAATGCGCGGACTCATGGCCAAGCCCGCGAAGAAGCTGGTCGGCCAGATGGGCGAGATCATCGAGTCGCCCATCCGCTCGAACTTCCGCGAGGGCCTTACGGCTCTCGAGTACTTCATCTCGACGCACGGTGCGCGGAAGGGCCTGGCGGACACCGCTCTCAAGACCGCGGATGCCGGCTACCTGACCAGGCGGCTCGTCGACGTCGCGCAGGAGATCGTCATCTCAGAGATAGACTGCGGCACGTCCCGTGGCACGCTGACCACCGCTCTCATCGAGGCCGGCAAGGTCGTAGAGCCGCTGCACGAGAGGGTGCTCGGCAGGGCCGCGTCGGAGGACGTGGTCGACGCGACCACCAAGGAGGTCCTCGTCAAACGCAATGACGTAATCGACGAGGAGGCGGCCGAGAAGCTGCACAACATGAACATCGAAGAGGTCAGAATCCGTTCCGTGCTGACGTGCGAGTCGGCACGCGGCGTTTGCGCGATGTGCTATGGGCGCAATCTGGGGACCGGCAGGATGGTCGAGATCGGCGAGGTGGTTGGCATCGTCGCGGCGCAGTCGATCGGCGAGCCGGGAACGCAGCTGACGCTACGGACGTTCCACATCGGTGGAACCTCCGGCCGCATCGCTGAGAGCTCGAAGCGCGAGGCCGCCGCGCCGGGCACCATCAGGCTGCCTTTCGACGCGTCGAGGGTGCTCCGCACGGACGCGGAAGGAAGAAGAGTCGTCATAGGTCGCTCCGCGCGGCTCATCAAGGACGGCGACGACGGCCGTGAGCGGGCGTACAACATTCCGTACGGCGCGACGCTGTTCGTGAAGGACGGCGAGCATGTCGAAGAGGGCAGCGTTCTCTACGAGTGGGACCCCTACAACGACCCGATCATCACCAGGTCCGGCGGCAAGGTCGTGTTCGACCAGGTCGTGGAGGGCCGGACGATGGAGCGCGAGGCGGACGAGACCACCGGCCACCGCGAGCGGGTGATCGTTGAGGACCCCGAGAAGGAGCTTCATCCGTCCATCATCGTGGAGTCGAAGAGCGGAAGGTCGACGGGCGAGTACATCTGTCCGACCGGCGCGCGCCTGCTCGTCAAGGACGGGGATCAGATCGCCCCCGGCACTGTTCTCGCGAAGATCCAGCGCGAGTTCGGCAAGACGCGCGACATCACAGGCGGGCTTCCTCGTGTCGAGGAGCTGTTCGAGGCGAGGCCGCCGAAGAGCCCGGCGACCATCAGCGAGATTACACGTCGTCAACGACGAGGTCGAGGGTGGAGAGAAGATCTACAAACTGCCCCACGGCACGCATCTCAGGGTTCATGACGGAGATGCCGTGCGGGCGGGCGACCGTCTGTCAGAGGGTCCGATCGACCCGCATGACATTCTCTCGATCAAGGGTGAGAAGGCGGTTCAGGAGTACCTGCTGAACGAGATCCAGGAGGTCTACCGCCTGCAAGGCGTCAAGATCAACGACAAGCACATCGAGATGATAGTCCGACAGATGCTCAAGCGCGTGAACGTGATCGAGCCGGGCGACACGAAGTTCCTCGAGGGACAGATCGTGGCGCGTTCCGAGTTCGAGGCGGAGAATCGTGGTATTGCCGAGGAGAACAAGGGCATCAAAAAGAAGGGCGAGAAGAAGCAGCCCGCGAGGCATGAGGCTCTCCTTCTCGGTATCACCAAGGCCGCTCTGACCACGGACAGCTTCATCTCGGCCGCTTCGTTCCAGGAGACGACTCGCGTTCTCATGATGGCCGCCACAGAGGGCAAGACCGACACCCTCAGAGGTCTCAAGGAGAACGTGATCATCGGGCGGAAGATCCCGGCGGGAACAGGTCTTGTGAACGCCGAGGGAATCAAGATCATGGATTGCCGACGATCAACCAGCTGATCAAGCACGGGCGGAAGCCGAAGATCAAGAAGAAGCCCGCAAGGGCTCTCCAGGGTCACCCGCAGAGGCGAGGCATCTGCACGAGGGTGTACACCACAACCCCGAAGAAGCCGAACTCGGCGCTGCGGAAGGTCGCCAGGGTCCGCCTGATGAAGGGTGATTCCGTCACCGCCTACATACCCGGTGAGGGGCACAACCTGCAGGAGCACTCGGTCGTGCTTATCAGGGGTGGCAGGGTGAAGGACCTTCCGGGTGTGCGCTATCACGTCATCCGCGGACCGCTGGACGCGTCCGGGGTCGACGGGAGAAAGCAGTCGCGGTCGAAGTACGGAACTAAGAGGCCGAAGTAGCGAGCAAGCTCTGTCGGGTCGAGCGGGTGGCATACCGTCTGGGGTGCACCCAGAGAGACCTGAGCCTTAGGAGGAAGAACGAAATGCCGAGAAGGCGCGAGGTGCCGAAGAGGAAGCGCGAGCCGGATCCCAGGATGGGGAGCCAGCTCGTGACGCGCTTCATCAACAACCTGATGACGGGCGGCAAGAAGAGCACTGCCGAGAAGATCTTCTACACCGCGATGGATATCGTCGCGGAGAGGACCAAGGAAGATCCGCTCGTCGTGTTCGAGAAGGCCGTGAGCAACGTCAAGCCGATGCTCGAGGTGAAGTCGAGGCGGGTGGGGGGAAGCACCTACCAGGTGCCGATCGAGGTGAGGCCCGAGCGACGCACGGCGCTTGCTTTCCGTTGGATCATTGGGTTTGCGCGTCAGCGCTCTGAGCACACGATGTCAGAGAAGCTGGCGGGCGAGTTCGTGGCGGCCTTCAAGAAGGAAGGCGCGGCGCACTACAGGTGGTAGTGGTCAAATCGTCACGGGGGGAGTCTTGCAGCAGTCGCAAATGGTCGGTACACACGGCGGTGTGATCGAGCGGACTGCCATCTCTCCTCCTGCGAGGCCGTCTAAGCGGCCCGGAACAGAGAAGAGGAAGATGGCGCGCGAGTGTCCGCTTGAGCGGGTCAGGAACATAGGCATCATGGCCCACATCGATGCGGGGAAGACCACGCTCACCGAGCGGATCCTGTTCTACACCGGCAGGGTTCACCGGATGGGCGAGGTGCACGACGGCGCCGCCGCCATGGACTGGATGGAGCAGGAGCGACAGCGCGGCATCACCATCACCTCGGCCGCGACGACGTGCCACTGGCAGGATCACAGGATCAACATCATCGATACGCCCGGGCACGTGGACTTCACGATGGAGGTAGAGCGTTCTCTCAGGGTGCTGGACGGTTCGGTCGCCGTGTTCTGCGGCGTCGGGGGCGTCGAGCCTCAGTCCGAGACGGTCTGGAAGCAGTCCGAGGACTACGGGATCCCGAAGATCGCGTTCATCAACAAGATGGACCGCGTCGGGGCCGACTTCGAGAACGCACTCACGATGATGATCGACAGGCTCAGAACGAATCCCGTGCCGTTGACCATGCCGATCGGGACCGGTGATACCTTCAGTGGGGTCATAGATCTGATCCGGATGAAGGCGCTCAGGTTCGATGAGGCGGCACAGGGCGCGACCTTCGCCGAGGAAGACATCCCGGCCGAGTTTCTCGATGAGGCCAGACAGCGC
>JALGZG010000353.1 GCA_025782345.1 bacterium
CCCGCCGCCGGCCCACATCGGGTACTTGACCTCGAAGTCGGATGTATACGCCGCCTCTCCATCGTTGCTCGACACACTGCGGAAGACGCCCTCGTAGCTGAACGTCATCGGCGTCCGGAATACCAATCCGGCGCTGACCTGCCTGCTGGCGCGGTAGAGCACTCCGACGGTGGCGCCGTAGCCCCAGCCGATGCCGTCGTCGGTCAGCTGCACTGGTTGGAGGTAGAGATGGTAGTGATCCTCGGCCGCTGGCATCTCGATGATCTCGACGCGCGTCTTCATGTAGACGTCACTGAGCGTGAAGTGACTGTAGGCGATGTTGGCCGTCACACCGACGCTCAGACCCGGCACGACTTCTTTGGCGAAGACCGGGGAAAACACGTACGTCTTGATCCTGCTCTCGTAGTCCTGCATGTCGCCGTCGAGGTACTTCTCGTTGAAATCGTCCTCGTGGGCCACGAAGTCAGCGCCGCTGAGCACGTCGTCGGCGCTCCACTTGGAGCCGTACTCTGTCAGGGTATAGGCGGCCACTCCCACCTTGTCGAACACGGAACGCAGAGGCCCCGCATCCGTGAAGAAGAACACCCCGGGCGCAATCCGGTTCATGGTCTCGCTGGTCGCCCCGAGACTCACGAGAGCGTAGCGATCCTCTGTGTCCCCATAGTACCTCACGTACCCGTCACGGGAAGCGAGCGACACGACGTCGTGCCCAGTGGCGGTCAGCTCCATGCCCTTGATCTGAGTGATGCCGGCAGGGTTCCAGTAGACGGCGCTGTAGTCGTCGGCAAGACCGCCAGCACCGGTCCCAGAACCAGCACCGCAACGCACGTGATAAACATGCTTCCGCGGGAACGCATCTCACATCCTCCTCTCAAGCGACGGAATGCTCGGGGGCACGGCCCGGCCACGCGCACCGACATACGTGTACGTATTCCGGAGACAGTCGCGCGGATGCGCGCCAGCACGGAACCGCTTATATCTGATTAGCACAGGCAGGGAAGCCCCGTCAAGCCATTTCTAGCAGGAGCTCAGGGCCCCTCAGCGGCCTTGCCGGAGCGCCCGAAGTCGCACTCGCTCCGGACGGGGCAGGCGGCGCAGCCGGGGTCGCGCGGGCGGCAGAGGTCCCGCCCCAGGCGGACGAGATTCACGTGGACAGAGAGAGACTCGCCGGTCGGGACGACAACCCTCAGGGCCTCGAAGGTAGCATCCCTGGTCCTGGGATGTCCCACCACTCCCAGCCTGCCGACCACCCGGTGCACATGCGTGTCCACGGGCATGACGTCCCTGCCCAGGTCGAACAGAGCGACGCAGGCCGCGGTCTTGACGCCCACGCCGTCGAGCGCAAGGAGATACGTGAAAACCTCGTCGTCGGACATCCGTCTCAGAAAGCCCAGGTGCAGCTTGCCCGTGGTGGCGTGGATGTCGCACAGGATCTGCTTGATCCGCCGCGCTTTCGTCCTGGCGAGCCCGCCGCGCCG
This sequence comes from bacterium, assembly GCA_025782345.1. Classification (GTDB taxonomy): domain Bacteria; phylum Joyebacterota; class Joyebacteria; order Joyebacterales; family Joyebacteraceae; genus JALGZG01. Next base: position 1,479 of record JALGZG010000353.1, read on the forward strand.
GATCGCGGACTCGATCGAGCGCACGTTCGCACTCTCCACGTCGACCCAACGCGGGAACCGCTCGCGGAGGTCCTGAAAAGCCCTCCGTGAGTTCACGTCGGTTGTGTTCTGAGAGAGAATGGTACTGACAAGCCCGGCGACGAGGTCCCGCCGGGTTCGGCGCTCCGGTCTGCCGTACGTGCTCTCGAGGGCCTTCCCAATCCGAGCCAGCCGCGTTCCCCTGCCCTCTCCCCCACGCCGCACCGACATCCTAGCTCGTACCGGCGGTGAGCTCGTAGACGAGGAGCCCCACCGTGGGACGCGCCGGCATGCCGCGCCTGATATCGACGTCCGCCCTGTAGAAGCGACCGACCCCACGCGCATACTCTCTCGACGTCCTGCCGAGAGCCAGCTCGACCAACTCGCCTCGGTTCGACCAGAGTCGGTCGTAGGAACCGCCGGCGTAGCCGCGGTGGCCGCCTCCGCTTCCTGTCCTTGCCAGCCACAGCGCGATCCAGAAGCCGTAGAGCCGCGAGACGAGCTGCGCCTCGTCCATGCCGCCGTCGGCCAGCTCGTCAAGAAGCGCCAGTGCTCTTCCGGTCTCTCGCTCCCCGATCGCCAGCGCCAGATCGCGCAGCCCGGACGTTCTGGCGCCCACGACCGTCTCGACCTCCGGGAGTCCTATCGACGAACCCGCGGGTGCGAAGCAGTCCAGCTTGTCCAGTTCGTTGGCGATCCTGTTGAGCCTGCCGTCCGTCCAGTCGACAAGAGCCGACACGGCCTCGTCCTCGATCTCCCTGCCCCGCTTCTCGGACATGCGCTTCACGATGGCGAGCTCGCGCTCGAACTTGTTCTTTCCCGTCAACCGCTCGAAACTCACGAGGGCCACGCAGGCGCTCGTCACCGGCTTCCTGACATACACCAGGAGCTGCGTCCGCTGGGTCGGGGCGAGCCCCAGGAATTCGTAGACGACCGTCACGCGTTTCTCGGACAGCATGGGCACGGTGGCCGCGTGTGCGGCTATGGCCTCGGCCGTCGTTTCGCGGCCGGACAGGCTGACGAAGTCGAAGGCCTCACTTCCCGGAGAAAGCAGGTGCTTCTTCAGGAGATCGACGCCCAGACCGGCCAGGAAGGGCTCTTCTCCGTGGAAGACGAGCACGGGCGGCAGCGAACCGCCGGCCAGCGCTTTCTGAAACTCGGCAAATGTCATGTTCCATTCTCGTTCAGGAAAGGACGCCCCAGATCCGGACTCGTCTGCTCGGCCCCGCCTACCACCCCTGCACTGTCTTGGAGAGGACGTCCTGGGCGAGCTTCACGAAGGCGTACTCTCGCGCCTCCTCCTCGGTGGCCTTGTAGCCGCCCGCCGCAGTATCGGAGTAGACCGCCCAGCCCTCGACCTCTTCTTCCCAGACGACCTCGTTCTTCGTCAGGTCCTCGTACGACAGCGTCGCCACGACCCGCACTTTGTACTCCTTCGGGTCCCCCGACGCGTCGTACGACATCACAGAACGCTCGTACAGGACGATCGCCCCTCTCAGAATCGAATCCGCCTCTTCTTCTCCGACGACCCTCAGGGCGTTGTCCTCGGTGAACTCGTTTATTATCGCGTCAGTCACACCCTGCTCGGCACCGTACTCCAGCGTCTCGTTCAGAAGAACAGGCACGGCGATCGTGGAGATGTGTGTCTTCACGGCCGAGGAGAAGCCGTAGTGCGAGCACCCGGCGCCGCCCAGGAGTGCCAGCCCGGCGCCAGCCAGAAGCGCGGCGGCGAGCAGCGCGGTGACCTGGAGGACCCCTGCAACCTCTCCAGGGACCGCTCGTGCGCGCGCGTGAGGAGCATTACGCACCATCATGGCTCCCTCCAGGACAGGCGTTTGCGCAGCGTGTTCCTGCTTATCCCCAGGAGCTTGGCGGCCTTCACCTGATTGCCGCCGGTCAGCTCCAGCGCCTCGTGCGCCAGGACCGTCTCCACCTCGGCCACGATCCCGTCACCGATGCCCTCCTCCCCGGCTTCCGAACGCCTCCTGAGCTGAGCCCGGACGCAACGCGCTATCTCCCCCTGAGCGGCCGCGGCATTGAGGTCGGCGAGCTCTTCGTCGCCGGACATCTCGAAATCCTCCGGCGCCAGAACCCCGGTCCTGTTCAACGCGACCGCGTGGTGAATGGCCTGCTCCAGCTCGCGCACGTTGCCCGGCCAGGCGTAGTTCTCGAGCATCTCGAACGCGGCGGGCGTCACGCCGCTGATGTCCTTCTGCATCTTCGTTCTTGTCCGCTCGAGGAAGTGCTCGGCCAGCACCGGGATGTCGGCCCTCCGTTCCCTGAGGGGCGGGATGTAGACGGAGATGACCTTCAGTCGATAGAAGAGGTCAACTCTGAATTGGTCCTCCTTCATGCGGCTGACCAGGCTCCGTCCCGTCGCAGCTATGACCCTGACGTCGATCTTCGACCTGGCCCTGGTGCCCGGACGCTCGTAGAACCCGTCCTCCATGACAGTGAGTATCCTCCCCTGCACCGCAAGACTGCTCTCGCTTATCTCGTCGAGGAAGATGGTACCGTCCCGCGCCAGCTCGAAGCGCCCGGCCGTCTCCTGGCCCCCCACGACACGACCGCCGAAGAGCTCGGCCTCCAACAGGTCGCCGGGCAGCGCTGCGCAGTTCACGGCGACGAAGGGACGCTCACGCCGGTTGCTGTTGTAGTGGATGGCCCTGGCGATGAGTTCCTTGCCGGTTCCCGACTCCCCATGGACGAGGACCGGAGCATCGGTGGCCGCGACCTGCCCGATCAGCTTGTGTATCTCGACCATCTCCGGTGTCCTGCCGATGATGGCCCCGAGATCGGCGACGTCTCCCGGCCCCGGTGAACCCACGGTGCGTATCATGCCGCCGTCGGCAGAGAGAGCGCGTCTCACGGCGTCCTCCAACCCGGACGGAAGCGTCTCGCGAGGCAGGTAGTCGTAGGCCCCCTCGCGCATCGATTCTATGGCGCCCTGGCTGCTGGTCCGTCGTGCCACTACGACGACGGGCACTCGCCCTCCCATTCCCTTGATCTCGCGCAGTACGTCGACCGCGTCGGCCCCCTCGAGACCGTGCTCCGCGACCACGAGGTCCGGTGCGCCCTCGCTCAGAGCCTCAAGCATCTTGCGCGGCGAGGTCCAGACGGCGATGTCGTACGCCAGGGTGGACAGCACGTTCGCGAGTTCGTCGGCTGACGACTCGTCCGTATCGAGAATCCAGACCTTCTTCACAGTCTGCCTCCCGGCGGGCAGCGCGCACGCGCCGTCCGCGTGTTTGGAAACGGCAGTACCTACGAACGGAACCAGTCGACCGTGAGCGCCAGCCCCTCGTCGAGCGAGACCCCCGAGACGAGACCCAGTGCACCCTCTGCCTTCGAGATGTCCGCGAACGAGTGCTTGACGTCCCCGGCCCGCGTGTCCGTGTGGTGAGCGATGAGCGAAGTGCCGACGATTCCCTGCAGCTTGGCCAGGAGTTCGTTGACGGTGGATGTCCGGCCGCACGCGGTGTTGAAGACCTCGCCGGCGACACCAGTGGCGGACAGCGCGAGCATGTTCGCATCGACGACGTTCGCCACGTACGTGAAGTCCCTCGACTGCTCGCCGTCACCGTAGATGATCGGCGGCGTTCCCGAAAGAAGTGCCGTCACGAAGAGAGGCACGACGGCGGCGTATTGCGAGCCCGGGTCCTGCTTGGGTCCGAACACGTTGAAGTAGCGGAGAGACACGCACTCCAGACCATACAGGGACGAGAACACCCGACAGTAGTTCTCTCCAGCGAGCTTGCTCGCCGCGTACGGCGATTCGGGTGACGGAGCCATGCGTTCACGCTTCGGCAGCTCGGGGCTGTCCCCGTAAACCGACGAGGACGAAGCGTAGACGAGCCGCCTTACTCCGGCTGTCCCCGTAAACCGACGAGGACGAAGCGTAGACGAGCCGCCTTACTCCGCTGTCCCTGCTCGCGACCAGCAGGTTGAGCGTTCCCGTGACGTTCACCTCGTTGCTGGAAGCGGGGTCGGCAACCGAGCGCGGCACCGAGGCAAGCGCGGCCTCGTGGAAGACGACCTCGACTCCCTTGACGGCCCGCTCAACGCTGGGCACGTCGCGGATATCTCCTTCGAGGATGTCGACGCGATCCTCCACCGAAGATAGATTCTCACGCCTCCCCGTGGAGAAGTTGTCCAGGACCCTCACTTCGTGGCCGAGACCAACAAGCCTCTCGACGATATGCGACCCTATGAACCCCGCCCCACCCGTAACTAGCATGACTGACATCGAACGCTCCAATCGGCAGAAGCCGCTAGAGTTTCACAATGTGATCTCCGACGAAGCCCTTCAGTGC
>JALGZG010000175.1 GCA_025782345.1 bacterium
TGGTGGTCGTGGCGGTTGCGGCGATCGTCTTCTCTGCTGTCAGTACGGGGTGGTGGCGGATGCTGCTGGGTCCGCGGGACGGGGTCCCTCCGGTCGCGTTCGTCGCGGACCGGGCGGAGCTCGTGGATGCCGGTGAGAGCGTTGCCGGGGAGGAGCTCGTGGACGCCGGTGAGAGCGTCGCCGGGGAGGAGCTCGTGGATGCCGGTGCGAGCGTCGCCGGGGAGGACAGTGACGTCGGTGGGTCGGGTGCGGATCTCTTCGCCCCGAGCGATGCCGTCGAGACGAGTGTCGTGGAGGTCGGCGCCGCCGACACAGATGGTGTCACCGGGGCGAGCGACGAAGATGCGTGCGACGAGGCGGCGACCGGGTACGCCGGAACGCCGGGGCCGTCCGCGACGGAACCGGACCTCGTGGACTCCGGGCGGGACCGCCCGGCCACATCCGGACCCGGTGGTCCGTACAGGGCGGTCGTTCTGTCCAGCAGGAACGAGGCTCTGGCATCGGCGGAGGTACCACGCCTTGCGGAGCAGGGGTTCTCCGGCGAGATGATCCCCGTGGACATTGGTGACGGGGGCCTGTGGTTCAGGGTGGTCGTCAGGGGCGGCTATCCCGCGCTCGATTCTGCTCTAGCGGTCGTTGAGGACCTCAGACGCTTCGGCCACGACAGAGCGTGGGTTCACAAGGAGTAGTCTCACACGACGTGGGAACGGATGTCCCGCGATCAGGCGAGAGGGTGGTATGAGCAAGATCACGGATGCGATGGACCGGTCGAGGAGAGAGCAGGAGAGACCCGTCGTGGGCGCGGACGCCACCGTGGGTTCCGTGCCGGTCGTGTTCGGGGCGAGCCGCGTCGGTCTGCCCGCGTCGGACACCGAGGCCTACCAGGCCCTGGGCGCCGAGGTGTTCCTTGCTCTGCCCGACGCATCATCCAAGATCGTCATGTTGGCCAGTGCCGAACCAGGCGCCGGCACGACTACGGTGGCGCGCGAGTTCGCGTCGACCCTTGCTCTGAACGGCGAGGTCAAGACGCTCCTTATCGACGCGAATCTGAGAAAGCCCGTGCTTCACGACGTTTTCGGGATCCGAAGAACGCCGGGCATATCGGACCACGTGCTGGCAGACGCCGCGCTGGCGGACTGTCTGCGAGATCCCGGCATTCCCAACCTCACGCTTCTCCCAGCCGGCCGGCCGGCCGTGGCGCCGCCGCGGATACTGGCCGACCCTCGCATCGATGGGATGTTGAGCGAGCTTCGCGACAGGTTCGATCTCATCGTGATCGACTCCGCACCGCTTGTCCCGTTTGCCGAAGGCGTTCAGCTCTCGCGGAAGGTCGACGGAGTCGTGCTGGTCATCCGGTCGGCCGCGACGAAGCAGGCTCAGGCACAGCGAGTTCTCGCTCTACTGGACGATGCCGGGGCTAGAGTTCTCGGCTCGGTTCTGAACGGGAGAAGGTTCTACATCCCCAGGTTCATCTACGATCGGTTGTAGAGGGGCCGGACGTCGCCGCGAGGCCGGCGCTCCTGACGTCGTGCGCGGGGCGCGCGTGTGTGTGCGCAGCACGGGTGATGTCTGGGCAGGAGGGTCGCGGTGGGCGGTCTGAGACGAGGCTTCAGGGAGAGCTGGGACGGGCGTGAGGACCAGATGCGGAGGCATTGGCCCGTCTGGGTCCTGGCGCTCGCTCTCTATGGCTTCATGGCGCTGTTCCTCCTTACCCAGGTTCGGATTCCCTCTCCTATGCATCTCCTGGTGTTCGCCATGGCCGCGGCGGTCCTCGCGGTCACATCCCTGCGGATCGAGTGGGGGCTGCTCGCCCTGGCCATCATCCTGCCCTTTGCGCGACCCGGCATCACGGTGGGCAACCCCAAGGTGTTCCACATCAGCGGGTTCAACTTCGCTCTAATAGGCGTCATGTTTGCGTACGTGCTGAGGTACGTGGCCGACGCGCGGTTCGCCTCGTTCGGTCCGATCGTCCGACGAACGCGGCTCGACGGGAACATCTTCGTGTTCAGCTTCCTGGTACTGCTGTCGTGCCTGTGGTCGTTCAACCTGAACACGGCTCGCCACATTACCATGGGGACCGCGGTCTTCCTGAAGGAGCACGTACTCTACCTCGTCTGGTTCTACATGCTGGTCACACTGCTCCGGAAGCCCAAGGACCTCAGGCAGTTCGCGATATACTTCGCCGCCGCGGGGCTGTTGGCCTCCCTCTTCGGAATGGCCACGCGTCTCATGGGAGGCGCCGCCGCGATTACCGCGGGCACGATGGTGCAGAACCTGGAAGAGGGCGCCGGCGGCAGAATGGAGGGCGGCTGGCTGGGGCTTGGGCATCCGAACATGTTCGCCGCGCTGCTTCTGATGACGATGCCCATCTGGTTCTTCGCCGTCAGTCACCTTAAGCACGGCATCCGCCGGCTGGTGGCGGAGGTCGCCGTCATCAACGGCTTCCTCGGGATTCTCTTCACGTACTCGCGAAGCGCCTGGGTCGGCTCCGTGCTGGGCGTCGTCCTCGTGGGCCTGGCCGACAGAAAGTCGCTGAAGCGGATTTTCCTGTTCGGCACTATCTTCGCCATCGTCGCACAGACGGTGGTCCTCTTCACCGTCGATATGAACCTGGTCGAGGTGATCGTCAGGCGTATCCAGGAACTCGAGACCACGACATTCTCATCGCGCCCGTACATCTACGCCGCGACGATCGAGGTGATCAAAGCTCATCCCCTGTTCGGAGTGGGTCTGGGTGCGTTCCGGGCACACGCCCCGGCGACAGCGATGGGCTGGGTGCCGTCGCACTCGCACAACGTCTATCTCGCCTACGCCGCGGAGGCAGGGATCCCTGCCGCGTTCTTCTTCACGATCCTGGTGATCCGCCTGCTGGTGATGTCCGTGCGGAACCTGAGGGTAACGGGACGCGTGCCGGGGTACGGTTTCATCGCGCTCGGTTCGTGCGGTGCGCTCCTGGGCCTGGTCACGCAGACCATGGCAGTGCAGGTTTTCCACCAGCGGATCCTCGGGTTCGGTTTCTACGCCCTGGCGGCCATCGTGGTCGCGCTCGACCGCATGATCAGGGAGGGGCAGTTCGAGGAGCTTGCGAGCGTGGAGCACGGAGCAAGCTCGAGGGGCAGTCCCTGGATCGAATCCTGAGGGGAGTGTGTCATTGCGTCATCTGCCGGATACGATAGCGTTCTTCACGGACGCCAGGGCGTGGGGGGGCGCTGAAGTCTACCTGATGCAG